>CAXSEU010000481.1:0-2580 GCA_964236485.1 uncultured Lichenihabitans sp.
TCACCGCCCATTCGGTCTCCCGCAGGAAGGAGGCCTCGCGCTCGTAGAGCAGGCCGCCGAGGGAGCGTCCGAGATCGGCCAGCTTGCCCGACCGGCCGAGCAGCGCTTCCGCGCGGGTGCCGTAGAGGCGCGCGTAATGTTCGGCAAGGCCCGGCGGTAGCCAGGAATGCTCCGTCCGCAGGCATTTGAGGAAGGCGTCGAAATCCGCCTTCGGAATGTCGCCGCCCGGGAGGGCGGCGGCGCCCGTCCAGGCCGCTCCGGCATCGGGAAAGGTCTTGCGCAGCTTGTCGAGCGCATGTTCGGCGAGCTTGCGGAAGGTGGTGATCTTGCCCCCGAAGACCGAAAGCAGGGGGGCCTGACCTTCCGCTTCGTCGACTTCGAAGACATAATCGCGCGTCACCGCCGAGGCGTCCGCCTCGGCATCATTGTCGTAGAGCGGCCGGACGCCGGAGAACGAGGCGCGTACGTCCGACGCGGGCGTGGGCCTTGCGGCGTAGCGGTTGACGACCTTCAAAAGGTAATCGATCTCGCTCCGTTCGATGGCAGCCTCCTCGGGCCTGCCCGCATAGGGGATGTCGGTGGTGCCGACGAGACAAAGGTCGCCCTCGTAGGGGTTGACGAAAATGACGCGCTTGTCGTCGTTCTGGAACAGGTAGGCGTTGGGGCCGTCCCAGAATTTGGGCACGACGATGTGGCTGCCCTTCACCAGCCGCACCTTGTACCGGCTGTTGCGTCCGGCTACGCGCCCGATGATGTCCTCGACCCAGGGCCCGGCGGAATTGACCACCGCACGCGCCCGCGCCGTATGGGACGTGCCGTTCTCGGCGCGCATGTCGATCCGCCACAGCCCGTCGGCCCGCCGGGCCGAGGTCGCGGCCGTGCGGGTCAGGATCGTGGCGCCGCGTTGCCGGGCGTCGAGCGCGTTCAGCACCACGAGCCGGGCGTCGTCGACCCAGCAGTCGGAATATTCGAAGGCGGTCCTGAACTCGGGCTTCAGCGCCCGACCTTCCGGCGCTTGGCTGAGGTCCAGCCTGCGAGAGGGCGGCAGGAGCTTGCGGCCGCCGAGATGGTCGTAGAGGAAGAGGCCCGCCCTCACCATCCAGGCGGGACGGTGGTCGGGGGAATGGGGCAGCACGAAACGCAGGGGCCAGATGATGTGAGGGGCGGCGCGAAGCAGCACCTCGCGCTCGATCAGGGCTTCGCGCACTAGCCGGAACTCGTAATATTCGAGGTAGCGCAAGCCGCCATGTACGAGCTTCCCCGAGCGCGAACTCGTCCCCTCGGCAAGATCGCCCTTCTCGCACAGCAGCACCTTGAGACCGCGCCCGCACGCATCGCGCGCGATGCCGGCGCCGTTGATGCCGCCGCCGATCACCACGAGGTCGAGCGTTCCGTAGTCCGTCACGGGGAAGACCTCCAGGGGTTCGGGCACAAGGGAGCGCGTCGCGTTCGATCAACACAGATGGACCAGGGCCTCGCCGGCGAGGAAACGCCGGACCTCCGCGGCGGTCTGCTCGGCCGCATAGGTCACGGTCCGCAGCGAGGCACCCGCGATGTGGGGCGTCAGGGTCACGTTGGGCAAGCGAAGGAGGGGCCAGTCCTCCGGCACCGGTTCCACCGCGAAAGTGTCGAGGCAGGCGGCGCCGAGGTGGCCCGAACGCAGGGCCTCCTCAAGGGCGCCGTAATCGACCAGCGATCCGCGCGCCGTGTTGACGAAGAGCGCCCCCCGGCGCATGCGACGGAAGGCTTCGGCGCCGAAAAGGCCGGTGGTCTCCGCGGTGACGCGGGCGTGCAGCGAGACGATGTCGGCCTCCGCCAGCAGCGCATCCAGCCCGACATGCCGGACCCCGGCTCCCTTGTCGTCGGCCGAAAGCTGCACATAGGGATCGGCGACGAGGATGCGGCACCCGAAGGCGCGCAGCAGCGTCACGACGCGCGTCCCGACGGCGCCGTAGCCGACCAGTCCGACCGTCATCTCCGACAATTCCCGTCCCGTCCGGTCGGCGCGGTAGAGGTCGCCGCGCCAGTCCCCCTGGCGCAGGGCCTCATGCCCCGCCCGGATCAGCCGGGTTTCGGCCAGGATAGCGCCGATGGTGAATTCCGCGACCGCGCTGGCATTGCGGCCCGGCACGTTGGCGACCTTGACGCCCCGGGCGCGGGCCGCCGCCATGTCGATGTTGACCGCACCGCCGCGCGACACCGCGACAAATTTCAGGGCCGGGAGCGCGCCCAGCATATCGGCCGACAGCGGCGCGAGATGCGTCACCAGAATCTCGGCGCCTTCGAGGAATGCGACGATCTCCTCTGGATCGCCCATGTATTCCTTCAGCCCGCGCAAGCTCTCGCGGTGTGCCGCGAGCCGCATCGGCTCGTCCGGCCAAGGCTGCTCGAGCGTACGCAGATCGAGGTTCTGGCCGCAGACCGCGAGCAGCTTCCGAGCAAAGATGTCCGGTCGCATGAACCTGTCGCCGATGAGTGCCGCCGTCCTAGACATGCGCGAGGTCTTCACTGCGCTGGCGGTGCATCGCCTGCCAGACCGGCGCGGAGGCCTCACGGGCCGCCACATAGGTGGGGAACAGC
>CAXSEU010000482.1:0-407 GCA_964236485.1 uncultured Lichenihabitans sp.
ATTCGGCGGTCCGCCTGCGTCGTGAAGGGCGGCCGGCGGTGCAGTTTCAACGCGCTGGTCGTCGTCGGCGACAAGCGCGGCCGGGAGTCCTCCGGGTACGGCGAGGGGCCCGCCGTTGAAGCTTTCCTTGAGGTCGGGCGCGCTGTCGACGTCGCGGGATCTGGCGAGCGCCTCGAGCTCCATCCCGATGTAGCCATAGGGGTAGCCCTTGTGCGGGCCTCTCGAGCGCTGCTTCTCTCCGAGTGGCAGATCGAAAAACTCATGAGCCATCCCCCAGGCATAATCGATCACCGGCTGAGCGACGGGCGCGATGCGAATTCGACGATCGCGCAGCTCGGCGCGACGAAGCGGCTGTTCGGCAACCGGCTCGAGCTCGACGCGCTGGGCGAGTTCGCGCTGGGGGCGAG
>CAXSEU010000482.1:417-2576 GCA_964236485.1 uncultured Lichenihabitans sp.
GATCACCGGCTGAGCGACGCCATGGTTGGACACGGCCAGAAAGCCTGTGGTGCGGCAGATACGGTCGACCTCGGCGCCCATAACGGCTCGCTCAGCATCGTTCGTCCATTCGAACGCCCCAAGATCGAAGATGGGAAATGACGAAGGCGACATGACGTTTCTCACCTGGGCGCGGTGACGGTTGGCCGAGCGGACGTCAGGATCGGTGATAGGGATGTCCGGTCAAGATCGTCAGCGCCCGGTAGATCTGTTCGGCCGCGAGCACGCGAACCAGTTGGTGAGGCAGCGTCGCCGCCCCAAACGATATGGTAAGCTGTGCCATGCCTCGAAAGCCAGGGTCGAAACCGTCGGGACCTCCAACAGCGAGAACGAAGCTAGGCACTCCGTTGTCGCGGCTCTTTTGTATGGCGTCCGCGAAGGCCGGACTCGTGACGGCGCTCCCCTGCTCGTCGAGCACCGCCATGAAGGCCCGCGGCGGCATCAGAGCCGCCAGTGCGGCTGCTTCGGTCCGTCTCCGCTCTCCGGCGGTGCGCCCGCGCCCCTCCTCCACCTCGATGATTTCGAAGCCGGTGATGCCGGCACCCCGTGATGCGTTGCGAGCCCTTCCACAATACCGCTCGAACAGTTCCCGCTCCGGCCCGGCCTTCAGCCGGCCGACGCCGGCCAGGTATAGCTTCACGGCCGGACCCAATTAGCCGGGCTTGCGCTCCTCGGGCCGCGACTCGCCCCACATCTTCTCGAGATTGTAGAACTGCCGGACCTCGGGCCTGAACACATGAACGATGGCATCGCCGGCATCGACCAGAACCCAATCGCAATTCTGCAACCCTTCGACCCGCGCCGTGACGCCGAAGGCCTTGCAGTCGCGCAGCAAACGGTCCGCGATCGACCCGACATGGGTACTCGACCGTCCACTGGCGATGACCATATGGTCGGCCAGCGTGGTCTTGCCCTGCAGGTCGATGGAGATGACCTCCTCGGCCTTCGCATCGTCCAGGCTGTCCAGGATCATGCGGATCAAGCGACCGGCTTGGGGCACGGCGCCTTTTGCCGAGGGAAGCGGCACAGCAGCTTCGACGAGAACCATTGAGTTCAGTGCTTCAGTCCTGTTCAAGAGGTCTCACCCGATACGATACACCTGCCTAGATGAGACATCACCCCATGGGTTTCAATGGAAGGCTCAAGCGGGAATGCCGTATCACAGCGGGAAGACCAAGGTTGCTTTCCACCCCGACGGCCCACGAGGCGCCCGTGGCGCTCGCAGCGAGACACGCACGGCGTCGAATCCTTCCGCCGTAACCTTCTGAAGTCGCGATGATTGCTCCATCACCACCGGCCGCGGCACCAGCCCAGGCTCGGCGCGCGTTCCGAGGCCGCATCGATCCTCGCCGACAGTTGTGCCCCGCCGGCATCAGGGCTGGAGATTCGCTTGCGTTCTACCGGAAGCGGCCGACCGCTCATTCCCGCGTGGCAGGACCACGATCGACTCCATGACGGTCCTTCGCTGGGCGTTTCGCGCCACGATCCTCCTCCTCGTCCTTCTGGGGATCTGGATTGCTGTCGACAGCCTGACCCGGCCGGTCTCGACACTGATGCTGGCGCGGCTGGCAACCGGCCGGCCCGTCGAGCGCCGGTGGGTTTCCCTCGACGAGATCTCGCCGCAACTCGTCGCCTCGGTGATCCTCTCCGAAGACGGGCAGTTCTGCCGCAACGCCGGAGTCGACTGGACGAGCCTTCGGCTTGTTCTACATGGTCGCAGCGCGCCGACGCGTGGCGCGTCGACGCTGACCATGCAGGTGGCCAAGAACCTGTTCCTGTGGCCGGGGCACTCCTATCTCCGCAAGGCGATCGAGATCCCCATGGCGCTGCTGCTCGACGTGGTCTGGAGCAAGCGGCGCATTCTCGAATACTATTTCAACATCGCCGAGTGGGGCGACGGCATTTTCGGCGCCGAAGCCGCGGCTCGGCGCAACTTCCAGGTCTCGGCGGAGGCCCTTACGGCGCGGCAAGCAGCCCTGATGGCAACGGCTCTCCCCAACCCGATCCTGCGCAAACCCGATCGTCCGAGCCGCCTCCATCGCGCCCTCGCCGACCGGATCGTCACGCTCCTCCCGCAGGCGACATCGCATGTCGCCTGCGTCGAATAGGCCGTCAACCTA
>CAXSEU010000483.1:0-408 GCA_964236485.1 uncultured Lichenihabitans sp.
AGCACGGCGAAGCCATGGGCGAGATCTATGGCCGGCCCGCGCTCTTCGTGCGCAAGTCGGACACGACCCAGGTGGCGGGCCCCACGGCCCTCGTCGAAGCCGTCATGGCCGCGGGCGCCAAGGGCATCAGTCACCTGCAGCGCTACAAGGGCCTAGGGGAAATGAACCCGGACCAGCTTTGGGAAACCACGCTCGATCGCAGCGTCCGTTCGCTGCTGCAGGTCAAGATCAAGGAGGTCGACGAGGCCGACGACATGTTCGTCAAGCTGATGGGCGACGTCGTCGAGCCGCGCCGCGAGTTCATCCAGGAAAACGCGCTCTCGGTCGCCAATCTCGACGTGTAGCCGCGCGGGCGCGGCAACCGGAGCTTGACGGCGGCAAAGAAAGCGCGGGGTGTGCCCCAGCCCC
>CAXSEU010000483.1:418-2565 GCA_964236485.1 uncultured Lichenihabitans sp.
CGAGACGACACTCGATCGCGATGTCCGGACGCTGCTGCAGGTGAAGGTCAAGGACTCAGTGGATGCCGGCGACCTGTTCACGAAGCTGATGGGAGAGGTTGTCGAGCCGCGCCGGGAATTCATCCAGGAGAACGCGCTCAGCGTCGCAAACCTCGACGTGTGAGGCGCAGGTTGGTGGCCTGAGGACGAATGGCCGTGGAGGAACTCGATGTCCTGATCGTCGGCGCGGGGCCGACCGGCCTTGCCCTCGCGGCAGAACTGAAGCGGCTCGGCGCCGGGGCGAGGATCATCGACAGGCAAGCCGCAGGTGCCAATACGTCACGCGCCGCGGTGGTGCATGCCCGCACCCTCGAAGTGCTCGAACCGCTAGGCGCTGCGGCCCGGCTGCTCGGCAGGGGTTTGAAAGTCCCGGTCTTTCGCGTCCGCGACCGCGACCGCACCTTGGCGACGGTCGACTTTTCCGGCGTTCCGAGCGCCTATCCGTTCACGCTGCTGTGTCCGCAGGACGTGACAGAATCGATCCTGCTGGAGATCCTGGAAGAGCTCGGCGGCGAGGTGGACCGCCCAAGCGAACTCCTCTCGCTCGAACACCAGCCCGGGTGGGTCGCGGCCACGGTGGCCTCTGGCGAACGGCAACGCAAGCTGCGGGCGCGCTGGCTTGTTGGGTGCGACGGCATGCACAGTCGCGTGCGCGAACTGGCCGGCATCCCGTTCGAGGGTGGGGAGTATCCACAGAGCTTCGTACTGGCGGACGTGCAGATGGATTGGCCGCTTGGCCGCGACGAGGTCAGCCTCTACCTGTCGCCGGAAGGGCTGATGCTCATCGCGCCCTTGCCCGGGGGGCGCTTCCGCGTCGTCGCCACGATGGAGGACGCGCCCGAGCAACTCCCCCTCGCGACCTTGCAGGCCTTGATTGATCGGCGCGGCCCGTCGATGTCCACGGGGCGCATCCAGGACGTCATGTGGAGATCGCGATTTCGTGTCCATCATCGCCTCGCCGCGAGCCCTCGAAGGGACAGGATCCTGCTCTGCGGCGACGCCGCCCATGTCCACAGCCCGGCGGGAGGGCAGGGGATGAATACGGGCATTCAGGATGCCGTTTCGCTTGCCGGCGCTCTGGCGAGAACGCTGGCGGACGGCTGGGACGCCCGCCTCGATGAATGGGCGGCCGAGCGGCATCGTGTGGCCAAGGACGTCGTCGCTTTCACCGACCTGATGACCCGCGCCGCGACGTTGCGCTCTCCCGCCGCACGGGCGATCCGCAACGGCGTGATGACCTTCGCCGGCCGCCTCCCACCGGTTCGGGCCGCGCTGGCCCGCAGGATCGCTGAGTTGGAGCCGCCGCGGTCGCGGAGAGGCGGACCGAACGGCGAGCACGGCCGGTTCGGGTGAAATCCGAGTTCGTCAGGTGCGCGTCGAATGCGGGATATCGAACCCTTGGCTCGCCATGCCGCACCTGCGCAGACACGGCCCGATCGAGGCCGCTGTCGATCGGCCGGCTTTGCGCGAGTGGTGCCCAGGGGCGGAATCGAACCACCGACACTGCGATTTTCAGTCGCATGCTCTACCAACTGAGCTACCTGGGCGATCTCGCCAGAGGCGGGCGAGGAGCGACCTTATAGAAAGCAGCAGGGCCCTTGTCCAGCGAGTCCCGTTTGCGGTGACAAGCGAGTTCAACGCGCCGCGCACTTGACGGAGCCCTCGTCCATGCCGCCCATCAGCGGTGTGACCGATGCCGTCCTCGACCTCCGCGGATTGAAATGCCCCCTGCCGGCCTTGCGCACCCGCAGGGCATTGAAGCGCCTGTCTGCTGGCGAAACCTTGCTGGTGCAATGCACCGATCCCCTGGCCGCGATCGACCTGCCGCACATGCTTCAAGAGAGCGGTGATGAACTCCTCGATCGCGCCGTGCGTGACCACGTGCTGATCTTCCGCATCCGCAAGTCGACACGCCCGCGAGCGTAGGATCAGGAGGCCTCACCGCGGGTGATCAGTTGTCGCGCGAGGTCGAGGTCGGCCGGCGTATTGACGTTGAGGAAGGGATCGGAGGGATCGGTCGACCACTCGGCCTGGGTGCAGCCCAGGAGGTCGATCAGGGCGGATAGCCGGCGTCCATCAGCGCGGAGGAGCGCGTCGCGGATCAGGTG
>CAXSEU010000484.1:0-2551 GCA_964236485.1 uncultured Lichenihabitans sp.
TCTGCTTGCGCAAGTCGTCGCGCAGGCTCTCGATCTCCGCCATGTCCCGGCCGAGGCCGACCGAGCCACCTCGCCCCGGAACTTCGAGCACGTCGAGGGTGTGCCGCTCTCCGGCGATGACGGCCCCGACCTTGGAGCGCCATGTCTCTCCGGCCCGGCACGCCGCCGCGCAGACATCGCGAGCCGATTGATCGAGCAGTTCGACATTGCCCACGATGGCTTCGCCCGCCTCCCGGACGTCGACGGCGCGGGCGTAGGCCTGGTTGACCCAGACGGTGCGTCCCGCCTCATCGTGCAGCCACGCCGGATCGGCGATCGCATCGAGCAAACCGCGCCAGAGTTCGTTCTCGTGCGCGACCTGGCCGAAGCGGTCGCGGAGCCGCGTCAATTCCAGCCGATCGCCCGAGACGTCCCGGATCCGCAAAATGGCACGCCCGCCCATGGCGCGCCCCTCGGTTTCGATATGGCGGCCGCCGATGGTCGAAAGCGCCATCCGAAAACCTTCGCCCCGGCTGCGCAATCGGTCGACCGCGTGTTCCAGCGCCTGGGCGGAGGCGGCCGGCAGCCAGAGGCCGAAACCGAGGATGCGGCGCGGAACCGCCACATCGGTGACGAGGGCGAGATCCCCCTCGATGTCGGGCTCGCTGGTGGCGGAGCGCCAGGCGATGATGATCTGCGGCTCGGCGGCGAGGAACACCTGGGCGCGATCGAGCTTGGCCCGGGACTCCGTCAGTTCGGCGCTCAGCGCTCGCTCCCGCTCGGTCCAGCGCCGCCGCCCGGCGAGATGCAGCAGCGCCGTGACGGTGGCGAAGAGGATCAGGCCAACCGACAGGGACAGGCCGGCCATCTCGCCGTGGTCCGTGAAGGCGTCGATCGCCAGCGACCCGCGATCCGCCGCCGACGCCGGCACCCCGCCGAGGGCGGTCGAGCCCAGCGCCACCGCGCCGATCAGGCCCACGCTCGCCCGCTGCAACGCGCCGGACCCGAAGCTCTCGCCGAGTGATGCTGAAAGGGGAAGGCAAACACCCCTCCCGTACGCAGACTCAGCCCCTTCCGGGCGCCGCCGCCGATCCATGTCCTGCCCCCTTGCGCCGGCGTGGTTCGGGCCCGAGGGTCCGATCCACGCTTCCAGCCGCGCCGCCGAGCGGGCCGAATCGCTAAGGAGCAGTCATAAACGATCGAGGGTCGGATGCTTCATCATTCGGCGCCGGCGGCCTGACCCCGGGCGATCTAATCGGCCGGCATGGCATCCGAGCCACAACCAAAGGACAGCCCGTTCGGCGGGGTGGCGGGCTGTCGCGCCGCAGAGGAGCGGCCGAGGTTCAGTAGCGGTAGTGGTCCGACTTGAACGGCCCCTGCTGCGGCAGCCCGAGATAGGTCGCCTGCGGCGCGGTCAGCCTGGTGAGCTTCACGCCGATCTTGTCGAGGTGCAGCGCCGCGACCTTCTCGTCGAGCGTCTTCGGCAGGACGTAGACCTTCTTCTCGTACTGGCCCGGCTTGGTCCAGAGTTCGATCTGCGCAAGCGTCTGGTTGGTGAAGGAGGCCGACATGACGAAGGACGGGTGGCCCGTGGCGTTGCCGAGGTTGACGAGCCGGCCCTCCGACAGAAGGATGACCCGCTTCGAGTCGGGGAACTCGATCTCGTCGACCTGCGGCTTGACGTTGTGCCACTTGAGGTTCTTCAGGCTCGCGACCTGGATCTCGGAATCGAAGTGGCCGATGTTGCAGACGATGGCGCGGTCCTTCATGGCCCGCATGTGGTCGATGGTGATGACGTCGACATTGCCCGTGGCGGTCACGAAGATGTCGGCGCGGGGCGCCGCTTCCTCCATGGTGGTCACCTCGTAGCCCTCCATGGCGGCCTGCAGGGCGCAGATCGGGTCGATCTCCGACACCATCACGCGGCAGCCAGCATTGCGCAGCGAGGCGGCCGAGCCTTTGCCGACATCGCCGAAACCGGCCACCATGGCGACCTTGCCGGACATCATGACGTCGGTGCCGCGGCGGATGCCGTCGACCAACGACTCGCGGCAGCCGTAGAGATTGTCGAACTTCGACTTGGTGACGCTGTCGTTGACGTTAATGGCCGGGAACAGCAGCCTGCCTTCCTTGGCCATGACGTAGAGGCGGTGCACGCCCGTCGTGGTCTCCTCGGTCACGCCCTTGATGGCGCGGCCGACCCGGCCGTACCAGCCCTTGTCGGACGCGATCTTCTTCTTGATGGCGGCGTAGAGGACTTCCTCTTCCTCGTTGGTGGCGCCTTCGAGGAAGGCCGTATCCCCGCCCTCGGCCCGGATGCCGAGGTGGATCAGCAGCGTCGCGTCGCCGCCGTCGTCGAGGATCATGTTCGGGGTGCCGCCGTCGGCCCAATCGAAGATGCGGTGGGTGTAGTCCCAATAATCGACCAGGCTCTCGCCCTTGATGGCGAAGACCGGCGTCCCCGTGGCCGCGATGGCGGCGGCCGCGTGGTCCTGCGTCGAATAGATGTTGCACGAAGCCCAGCGCACGTCGGCGCCGAGCGCCTTCAGCGTCTCGATCAGCACCGCGGTCT
>CAXSEU010000485.1:0-2539 GCA_964236485.1 uncultured Lichenihabitans sp.
AGGTTGCCGCGGGCATGCCTGCCACCGAACTCAGGCATGTGTCGGTCTTGGTCGCGACGCCTCTCGGCCGGCACCTTCGATTGGATACGTTTCGGCTCGACAATGCGCCGCGATGATCGGCGGGCCGGATTCACGCTGATCGAGGTTCTGGCCGCCCTGGCGATCACGGGGGCGCTGGTGTCGGTCGCCTTGCCCTATGCGACGCGGCTCGTCACGCGGTGGTGGCTCGGGGAACGAACCGTCGAGGTCGCCGACGGCTGGATGCAGGCCATCACGCGGCTCGACGACGACCTGTCGCAAGCGCTGCCCCTCTCGCTTCCGGGAGAGGGCAAGGCCATCACGGCGTTTCGTGCAGGCACAAACTTCGTGCAATTCGTCCGCCCCGCGCTCGGGCAGGCCTCGGGGACCGATCTCGACACGGTCAGATACGAAATCCGGCCCAGCACCGTCGGCGCGATGCTCGTCCGCCGGACGAGACGTTTCGATCCGGTTGCGTTCGTCGCCGAGCCTAACCAAGGCGGCCTGCCGACGACGTTGATCGAGGGATCGTTCCGTTTCCGTTTTTTCGCGATCGGCGAAGATCATGTTCCACGAGAGACGTGGCCAGGCGGAGCGGACTTGCCCGTCGCCATGGGGCTGTCGGCGGTGGCCACCTCGAACAACCAGGTGCCCCCCGGCCCCATCCTGCTGCCGATCGCCGCCCGGGCCATGAAGGGTCCGCCGGCGATCCCCGACGGGGGGTGAAGGGACCCGAGCCTTCGTCTCTCGCCGTCCTCGTCCACCACGGCAAAGTTCAGCCGACCGCCATCAGAGCAGCGCCTTCAGTTTCACGCTCGCAGAGGCCAAGGCCGCGGCGTCCGGCTTCGCCCGCCGCGTGATGAGCATTTCGGCGAGCCGCATATCCTTGGCGATGACGCTGTTGGGGCCGATGCCGCTCGCGCCGACAAGACGCCCGTCCGCGGCGAGGTGGAAGTAGAGCGTCCCCTCGCCCAGCGGACGTTGCACGGTGGTCGAGGCCGCCTCGATCAGCCCGGCCACCTGCAGCGTCTGATCGTATTGATCCGACCAGAACCAGGGAACGGCGGCAAAGATCTCCTCGCCGCCGAGCATGTTGGCGGCTGCGAGGCTGCCCTGATCCTGGGCGTTGCGCCAGGCTTCGAGTCGCAGCCGCCGTCCATCGTAGAGGGGGTGCGGAAAGGAACAGCAATCCCCGGCCGCGAACACGTCGGGCTCGCTGGTGCGGAGCCGCTCGTCCGCCTTGACGCCGTTCTCCAGCGCAAGACCGCTGGCTTGCGCAAGGTCGGTTTCGGGCATCGCCCCGATGCCGGCGATGATGGCGTCGCATGTCACGGCCGAGCCGTCGGCGAGGACGACGACCTCTTCCGTTCCGTTCCGCTCGATCCTCGTGATCCCGACGCCGAGCCGGAACACGACGCCCGCCCGGAGGTGGCGCGCCAGGACGGCGTCCGCCACCTCCGGCGGTACGCCGCGCATGAGAATCCGTGACGCCATCTCGATCAGGGTGACGGAACAGCCGCGCGTCACCGCGCCGGCGGCGATCTCGAGTCCGATGAAGCCGCCGCCGATCACGACGAGGTGCCTGTCCGGTCGCAGCCTCTCCCGCAGCTTCAGCGCATCCGCGAAGCTCCTCAGGTAGAGCACGTTGTCCCGGCCCGCGCCGGGCGTCGGCAGTTGACGCGGGCCGGCGCCGGTGGCGATGAGAAGCCGGGCGTAGGCGAGTGCGCGCCCGTCGGCGAGATGCAGCACGTGGGCCCTGCCATCGATCCGCGTGGCCCGGACGCCCGAAAGATGGACGATGTCCTGAGCCGCCAGCTTGGCTTCGTCCAGCACCATCGCCGGATAACCCAAGGCATCCTCGGTCATGAAGCGCTTCGAGAGCGGCGGCCGCTCATAGGGGCCGTGCGTCTCTTCCCCGACCAGGGTCACGGAACCCCCGTACCCCCGCTCGCGCAAGCTGGACGCCGCTCGAGCCCCGGCTTCCCCCGCGCCCACGATGATCATGCCCGGCTGGTCCATGCGGGTACACCTCGTCGAGATCGACCTACGCCGGTCTATGGCGGCGGGGCCGTGAGGGGAAGTCCCCGCAGCCACCGCAGGCCGCGGCTCTGCTCGGCTTGACGGAGTTATCTTCCAAGGGCCATGTCCCGCCATGTTTTTCGAAATCGCCTACCCGGTCATCGACCCGGTTCTCATCAACGTCGGGCCTTTCCCGGTCCGCTGGTATGCCCTCGCCTATGTCGCCGGCATCGTCCTCGGCTGGGCCTATGCACGGGCGCTGGTCGCCTCCGACCGGCTCTGGGACGACAGGCCTCGGCCGACCGCCGTCTCGATCGACGACCTCGTGGTGTATGTTGCGGTCGGCATCGTGGTGGGAGGGCGGCTCGGCTACGTGCTCTTCTACAATTTGCCCTACTATCTATCCCATCCGGCCGAGATGTTCACCCTCTGGAACGACGGGGAGAACCCTGGGGGCCGTCGCCTTCGCGGGGCTCCTCATCCTCGCCGCGGGCCTTTGGCG
>CAXSEU010000486.1:0-214 GCA_964236485.1 uncultured Lichenihabitans sp.
CCGATGCTGCCCAGCCGACCCGGGTCGGCGCTGGTCAGCCGCAGCGCCGCATCGAACCGGCCGGACCGATAGGCCTCGGTCGAGGACATGAACTCGTAGTCGAAACCGAAGCGATCGAGAAAGGCGCGCAGCCGGGCGTTGTTGGCGGCCGCGAAACTCGACGCTTCGCCGAACGGGTCGGGCACCTCGGTCAACCGGCGGCCGAGATGCCGGG
>CAXSEU010000486.1:224-2532 GCA_964236485.1 uncultured Lichenihabitans sp.
TTGTTCGGCACGTTGTCCGGCACCTTGCGCAAGCCGTCCATGTCGTCCGAAAAGGCGACGAGCCGCGTCGGGATGCGATCGCCGATCAACACCCGGAAGGCGTGGCGCACCATACTGGTGCGGGCCACCTCGCCGAAGGTGCCGATATGCGGCAGGCCCGAGGGCCCATAGCCGGTCTCGAACAGCACGCTCGTCTGCCCGGTCCGCTCCACCCGCTTGACGAGTTTCCGTGCCTCCTCGAACGGCCAGGCCTTGGCGGCGGCAAGAAGGTCAGGGGGAAACTCGGAGGCGGCGGGTGTCACGCGAAACAGTCCAGTGCGGTGCGACCGTGGGAACTCGACAGAGCATCTATCGTACCGGGCGCCATTTGGCACCCAGGGACTCACGCAAGGTCATCCGGAAAGGGCAAAACGCTGCCCAACCGCTCATTCCCGCGGAAGCGGGACCCCCGCGCAAGACTCCGACTGAAGGCTGCCCATTCCGGCCTCGCCCCAGCAGGCCCCCCTGATAGGAGATGCATAAATCCAAGTTCTCTCGGTCACTAACTCTGTTGTCGTTCCGTTACTCGCCGGGCTCTGCATTGCGATGACCGATTCGGAGCGGCGCGCCACGTCGTCCGCGATCAAAACTCACCAAGCTTCCATCATGATCAAGCAAAAATCAAAAACGAGTCTCAATGGCCCCGAGTCAGCGCTGGTCGGCTTGGGATGCAAGCCTCACGCGCCCTTCCGAGGTTTACCACGCGGTTGTCGAGCGCATCCAGCGCGTCGTGGTTCTCGTCCACCGGGCCCATTCAAGGCCGATCCTACGGCCTTGATCGGCACGGGATCAACCGCTTCAACAGCCACGCTACGCGATCCCGCGAAGCCACTCACCTCGTCTCCGCCGCCTTATAAACGGCATTTCGCTCGCGTTTGCCGACCGCCAGCACGACGCCGGTCAGAGCCTTCTCGCGAACCTCGTAAACCAAGCGGTATCCGAGATTCCGTAGCTTGATCTTGTATCGGTTTTGGCGGCCAGAAAGCCGGGCGGCCGGCACATGAGGATTCGAAAGACGTTCCGCAAGCTTCTTCTTGAACTGGTCCCGCGTGTTCTCATCGAGCTTCCGCCACTCCTTCAGCGCGGCATCGACGAAGCCCAGCTCATAGCTCATCCAGAGTCACTTTGATGACCGGCTGATCTTGGCGGGCGTCCGCAACCACATTCAACTCGACATCTTCAAGCCGCTCCATCAAGGCCTCGTAGGCCTTGGCCGGCACACAGTAGAAGGCCGCCTCGTTCCGATTCAGGATCGCGACCGTTGCGCCCTCGCCGGCCGCGACGGTCCCCATCGGATTCTTCTTCAATTCAGAGATGCTGGCAGTCATCTGCGCAAAGACAAGGCTCGCCATCAAACTCTCCAAGACCGATTAAAAAGGCTTATCGTAGCACCCTTAACTGGTCTCTTCAACATGAGTCGTCAGAGAACATGCCACCTCTCGGCGGGGCGCTTGGTGTCCACGACTTTCCGACTACCATGCGTACAATGGTTCCTCCCTGCCTTCCGCGAGGAACACCCTCACGCCCCCTTGGGGAAGCTCACGACGCGGTTGTCCCGCTCTTCCGCAGCAGCCTCCTCGCCCTCCGCGCGGGGACCGATCCGCAGGCCGTCGCGCCCGGCCCTGATCGGCACATGGTCGCCATCGTGGATCTCCCCGCCCAGAATCATTTCGGCGAGCTGGTCCTGGACGGCCTTCTGGATGACGCGCTTCAGCGGTCGGGCGCCATAGGCGGGATCGTAGCCCTTGTCGGCCAGCCAGGCACGGGCCTTCGGGTCGAGGTCGAGCGTGATCTTGCGATCCGCCAGCAGACGCGCGAGACGGCCGAACTGGATGTCGACGATGGCCGCCATGTCCTCGCGGCGCAGCCGGTGGAACAGGATGATCTCGTCCACCCGGTTCAGGAACTCCGGCCGGAAATGGCCGCGCACGACGCCCATCACCTCCTCGCGCACCTTGGAGACGTCCTCGCCCTCCTTCTGAAGAGACAGGTATTCGGACCCGAGGTTCGAGGTCATGATGATGAGCACGTTGCGGAAATCCACCGTCCGCCCCTGCCCGTCCGTCAACCGCCCATCGTCGAGCACCTGAAGCAGGACGTTGAAGACGTCCGGATGCGCCTTCTCGATCTCGTCGAACAGCACCACCTGGTAGGGCCGCCGCCGCACGGCCTCCGTCAAGGCGCCGCCTTCCTCGTAGCCAACATAGCCGGGAGGGGCGCCGATCAGCCGCGCGACCGAGTGCTTCTCCATGAACTCGGACATGTCGAT
>CAXSEU010000487.1:0-2518 GCA_964236485.1 uncultured Lichenihabitans sp.
GCCCGCGCGGCCTCGCGGCGCGCGACATCATCGTGCTCCTCCATCTTCGGCCGCACCCCGAAGGTTGTTGACAGGCGCCGGCCTGAAAGGCGATCGCGCTGGATCTCGTGCGGGCGGTGGGAAACCCCTTTTCGACTGCCGGTCTGAGGCACCGATCCCCCCCGGGCGCCGCGGGCTGCGACACCGGTTCCGCGTCACGGCTTGGGAGAGCTGGGTCATGAGCGTCGCCTTCACGCGGGAAGAGGATGTCGAAGCCGCCGCGGCCTACCTGCCGGACAGGCCGATCTCGCCCCACATCAACCTTGTGACGCCGGAGGGGGTGGCCGCGCTCGACGCGGCCTTGGCGTGCGCCAGGGCCGCGTACAAGGCCGCTCAGGCGGGCGGCGACGTGCAGGCCGACCGCAGCGCCATGGCGCGGGCGACGCGCGACCTTCGTTATTACGCGACCCGGCGCGCCAGCGCGCAGGTGGTCGAGCCGACGGCCACCGCCGACGTGGTGCGCTTCGGCGGCGGCGTCACCTTCGAGCGTGAGGATGGTCGGCGGCAGCGGTTTCGGATCGTCGGCGAGGACGAGGCGGACGCGGCACGCGGGTCCGTGTCGCACGTCTCGCCCGTGGCCCGGGCGCTACTCGGCAAAGCGGTGGGCGACACGGCGATCCTGGCGGGGGCGGAGATCGAGATCGAGATCGTGGCGATTGACTGAGCTCGCGGCCAGGCCGGCTCTCTCGGGGCCGCTCGAGGCCGTGCCCATGCCGGTCTTCATCCCCCGGCCGCACCAGGCCGCGGCGCGCGACGCCATTCTCGCCGCCCGGGCGGCGGGGCGCTCTGGCTTCATGCTCGGGGACCTCACCGGCCTCGGCAAGACGCTGTCGGTCTGGTCCGCTCTCGCGGCCATGACGGAGACCGAGGTTCTCATCGTCTGCCCTAAGGGGGCGATGCCGCAATGGCGACGCACCATGGCGCTGAGCGGCCTCCCGTCCAAGTCCGTCACCTTGATCAATTACGAGCGGACGAAGTCGCTTCTCGCCCCGCCTCCGACCAGCACCAGGCGATCCGTGCGTGCCAGAAACAACGAACTCGCGCGGCTCGGCCGCCCGAAGCGGACCTGGCCGATCGTTGTCTTCGACGAGAGCCACCGGTTGCGCAATCCGTCGTCCCAGCGGAGCCTCGCCTGCCGGCAACTGGCGGACGCCGCGTCCTTCACGGTCTACATGAGCGCGACCGCCGGCCAGGCGCCGCACGAACTCGTCTATCTCGGCCGGCTGCTCGGCGAGGCGGCCGGCTCGCCGACGGAGAGCGTGGCCGACTTTCGTCTTCTTATGAAGGGCCTCCGGATCGGGCGAGCCAAGGGCCGGTGGAAGAACTGGAACTGGGAGCCGAACGAGCGTGATCGGCGCGTGATGTCCGACCTCCTCTACAAGGGCCCGCGCGCCATCGGGCTGCGCCGCCGGCCGGGCGACATCGCGGGCTGGCCCGAGGTCCAGCGCGAGCTCGCCGCGACCGTCCTCGGCGCCCCCGAGCGTCGCCTCTACGAAGCCACGTGGCGGGAGTTCCGCCAGGCCTTCGGGCTCCTGGGCGGCAGCGCCCGCCGCCCCGCCGGCTGGGCGGCCGACCTCCGCTTCCGCCAGAAGGCGAGCCTGCTGCGCGTCGAAGGAACGGCGGATTTCGCCGAGGACTTGCTGAATGCCGGCCAGCAGGTCGCCGTCTCGGTCGCCTATCTCGAAACGGGCGCCCTGTTGGCGACCAGGCTCGCGGCGCGGGGCTGGGCGGCCGGCGAGATCAACGGCACGCAGGGCGGCGATGCCAACGAGGCGGCCCGCGTCGCCTTCCAGGCGGGTCTGCTCGACGTGATCGTGTTCACGGTCACGGAATCGATTTCGCTGCACCGAAACGAGATCGAGGGCGGGGATCGCACGCGTTCGCTCGTCGTGCACGACATGCGCCACAGCGCCATCGAACTGCAGCAGGTGGAAGGACGGTGCCACCGCGACGGCGAGCGGGCCGTCATCTATTATGCCTACGCGGAAGACACGGTCGAGGAACGGATCGCCGCGACGGTCGTGACCCGCATGGCCGCAATGGACGGCATGGCGGGCGACGACGCCTCCACGACGCAGGCCATCGCGCGCGTCATCGAGGAGGCGCTGCAAGGCC
The DNA here is from genome assembly GCA_964236485.1 of uncultured Lichenihabitans sp. Lineage (GTDB taxonomy): Bacteria > Pseudomonadota > Alphaproteobacteria > Rhizobiales > Beijerinckiaceae > Lichenihabitans. Next base: position 2,155 of record CAXSEU010000487.1, read on the forward strand.
GCGATCCGGCCGGCTAGAACCTGGCGCGCCTTGTGGGCGACCTGCTTCGTCTTTGGCCAGGCGCCGTGAAGGAATGCGCCGTCGTCGCTCAGGAGAAATCATGTCCGGAACCATCGAGCCTGCTCCCATGTCTGACCGCGACCTCTCCCTCTCGCGCCTCATCGACGCGCCCCGCGCGGCCGTGCCAGGCCTTCATGACACTGATCGTTGCCTTCGAGACGAAGACGGAAAAACTCGATACACCGCCCGCGCGCGGCACTGGACTCCCGCCGACAAGCAGGCGCATGAGGCCATGGGCTTTCACCAGGGCTGGGGCATCTGCGCGGACCAGCTGGCCCGCCTGGCCGGGTCTCTCTGAGAACAG
>CAXSEU010000488.1:0-2507 GCA_964236485.1 uncultured Lichenihabitans sp.
CATGATTTGTTATCCCGGCTACGCGGTGAGCCAGCGCATCCGCAAGCAAATCGAAAAGGGTTTCGGCTAGGGCAAGGAGTTCGGGCTGCTGCGCCGCATCCGGATGCGCGGCCGCGAGCGCGTCGACATGGCCTTTGCTTTCTCGGCCGCGGCCTGCAACCTCGTCCGCCTGCCGAAGTTGCTGGGAGACGCCATGGCGGCGTGATGCCTAAGGTCAGAAGCCCGAGTGGCCCGCACAGGACGGCCGATCGGAACTGATCGAAGGCAGACGGGGGCCGCACTCGGTGGGTGCGGAAACCCACCCCGAACGGGCGTCGGGGGCCAGCTCCGTCGCGAAATCACCCCCTAACGGGGAGGGGACGCCAGAGCTGACGCTTTTTCAGCAGCCTGCTAGAAGCTCCACCAGCGGGCGACTTCGATCCTTCGCATTACTGCGCGCTGCACCGGCATCTGTTCCAGGACGTCTATGCCTGGGCCGGAGAGTATCGGACGATCCGTACTGCGAAGGGCAATAGCTGGTTTTGCTATCCAGAGAACATCGTGAAGGAAATGGACAAGCTGTTTGCGTTTCTGGATCAACCGGCCTTTCTTCCCGGCCCGGATGTCGATGCCTTCGTGTCGACGACCGCCGATTTCCTCGGCGGTCTCAATGCCATTCATCCTTCCGCGAGGGCAACGGAAGAACGCAGCTCTATTTCGTGCGCCTGCTCGGCCTGCGCGGCGGACATCCCTTTCGCTCGGAGGCGGTCGAGCGCGATGCGTTTCTATTAGCTATGATCGACAGTTTCCACGTCAGGATGGATGCGCTGGTCGATGAGCTTGAACGCATGCTCGCCTGATACTGGTGGACAGATTGGGCGCTACGGGTCGGCCAGCTCTGGCCGAGATCGACGCGGAGTTGAATGTCTGCAAGTTGGCGGCGGCTCAATGACTGTTCATGGCGCCGCGGCGAACACGAGCACCCTCCGCCTTGCCTCCCTCGCCTCTCATATCTCCAGACGTTCCCTTCCCGCCCATCCTGCGCTAAGGGCTTGCGGTTCGCGCCGCGCCTCGCGTTTGGTGCGGCCGAGCCTCCAAAACCCATCCGAAAGCCCACATCCCATGCCGCCGACCGAAAAACCCTATCCCGATGCCGACGGTGCCCCGAGCTTCCCGGCCATCGAGGGGGAGATTTTGGCGCGGTGGGGGCGCGAGAAGACGTTTCAGCGGCAGGTCGCGTCGCGTCCGAAGACGAACCCGGACGGCACGTCGAACGAATTCGTCTTCTACGACGGGCCGCCCTTCGCCAACGGCCTGCCGCACTACGGGCACATCGCCACCGGCTTCGTGAAGGACATCGTGCCGCGCTATCAGGCAATGCGCGGAAAACATGTCGACCGGCGTTTTGGCTGGGACTGCCACGGCCTGCCGGCCGAACTCGAGGTCGAGAAGGAAATCCAGGTTTTCGGGCGCACCGCCATCCTGGATTACGGCATGGCGAAGTTCAACGAGCAGTGCCGGCTTTCGGTGCAGCGCTACACCCAGGAGTGGGAATGGTACGTCAACCGCGCCGCCCGCTGGGTGAGCTTCGATGATGCCTATCGCACCATGGACAAGAGCTTCATGGAAAGCGTCATCTGGGCGTTCAAGACGCTGTGGGACAAGGGCCTCGTTTACGAGGGCTACCGGGTGGTGCCCTACAGCTGGGCCGTGCAGACGCCGCTGTCGAACTTCGAGACCCGGCTCGACAATTCCTATCGCGAGCGCACCGATCCCACGCTGACGGTGGCGTTCCGGCTCCGGCCTGTGGCCGGAGAGACGACACCGGCCCGCATCCTGGCCTGGACCACGACGCCCTGGACCCTGCCCTCCAACCTGGCGCTCGCGGTCAGCCCGGCGCTGACCTATGCGGCCGTGGCGCAGGGCGGCGAGCACTGGATCATGGCGGAGAGCGCGGTCGAGCGCTACCGCCGGGAATTTCCGGACGCCGAGGTGGTGGCCACTTTCCCCGGAAGCGCGCTCGTGGGGCGGACCTATTCGCCGCTGTTCCCCTATTTCAAGGATACAGAGAACGCCTTCCGGGTGCTCGGCGAAGACTTCGTCAGCGCGGAGGATGGAACCGGCGTCGTCCACATGGCGCCGGGCTTCGGCGAGGACGATCTCGCGGCCTGCCTCCGGGCCGGCATCCCGGTCGTGGTGCCGGTCGACGAGGCGGGGCGCTTCACCTCCGCCGTGCCGGACTACGAGGGCCAGAACGTCATCCACGAGGGCAATTCCAGCGTCATCCGGGATCTGAAGGCGCGGCGCGACGGCACCGTGGTCCGCCATGACCAGATCCTCCATTCCTACCCGCATTGCTGGCGGACCGACGAGCCGCTGATCTACAAGGCCATCAATAGCTGGTACGTGGCCGTGAGCCGCTTTCGCGACCGCATGGTCGAACTCAACCAGGGCATCAACTGGACGCCCTCGCATGTGCGGGACGGCGCCTTCGGCAAGTGGCTCGAGAACGCCCGCGACTGGAACAT
>CAXSEU010000489.1:0-898 GCA_964236485.1 uncultured Lichenihabitans sp.
GCGATGCCCCGGGTCGCCGTGGCGCCGAGGTCGTGCATCATGCCTCCGTTGCCGAGGCTGAGCGCGAGATTGAACAGCAGCGGCAGAAGGAGCAGCGACAGCCGCTCGCGCAGCGCCAGGATGCGGCCGCTGCCGAGCGTGATGGCGAGTGTCGCCGCGAGATAGATCATCACCATGATCAGCGACCCCGTAGGGGTCAGCCGCAGCAGGTGAATCCACTGGTTCGGCAGTTGCCAAACCGAAAATTCCCCATCCTGCGCGGCAGCGAAGAGCCCCAGTATCACGGCGTCGAGCACCACGTCCGCGACCCTGGCGCGCACACCCGCGAACCGCCGGGCCATGAGCAATCCGCCAGCACCCAGGAGCGCGATCGGCACCGCGGCCCAGGGCGCCGGGAGACCGAAGGCGAGAAGGCTAGCCAGCAGGAGGGCACTGCCGATGCCAAGATCGAGCCGCCGCGATGCCGACAGGATCGATTGCGCTTCCATGGGCCGTTCCCCTAAGGCACGATCGGCTTCCTCACCGCGCGGCGACGGTCGAACCGAGGACGTGTTGGCTCGTCCGCTGCGCGACCGGATCGCCTGGAGCCAAGCCGGGCTTGCGCGACCGCCTTGCCGCAGACGAGCCAGGCGCCGATCCGGAGGTCCGGCACGGGCGCCGAGCCGATTCGCTCCGGGTCGGCTTGTGCCAGACCGGGACAGATGGCGACCCAAGCTGTCAAGCGGAACGTCGCCACGCGCGGTCTCCAGGCGCCAGGATGGCAGCCGGCCACCTGCCCGATCAAGGCCCGGCGCGGCGCGGTGGCAGGCTGACGACCTTGCGATCGCGCTCTTCGGGCAGGTCTTCGCGCTCGGGATCGTCGGCACCGTCCTCACGACCGGCCTGGTCGCGCTCTTCG
>CAXSEU010000489.1:908-2505 GCA_964236485.1 uncultured Lichenihabitans sp.
CCGGGTCGATCAGCACCGCGACGTCGAGGTCGACGATCTCGGCATCGCGCGGGAACCGCCGCAGGTGCGCCATCAACTTGCGGACCGTCATCTTTCCGTTGCTCATATCCGGGGCCTTCCTCATCCGAGAGGTTCCGCCCTGCCCGGATGGAACCTCTCACTCTTCCTCTTCAACGTCTTCTTCTTCGTCCTCACCAAGGAAATCATCGAGGAACGCGTTCAGCGACGCTTCGTCCGAGATTTCCTCTCTTTCCTTTTCCTGCTCCTCTTCCTCTTCCTCGGCATCTTCGGCCGACTTGACGGCATGGCGCCTCAAGCTGCCCAGTATTTCGCCCAGAAGATCGTCCGCATCGTAATCGCCGGTGCCGACGAAGCCACCGCTCACCCGCCGACTACGAAAGGTGCTACCACAATGACCAAGCAGACGCCCTGATCTCTCAACCCGCGCAAGTCCACTGACTGTCCACGCAACCGGGTCGATCCCAAGTTCGCGACGCCGCATCTCCCGTGCTTATGCTCCAACACCGCCCATCCAAACCGGCGCTTGGGCGATCCCGCTTGACGGTTCGTTGATCTGCAAGCGGGCGGTCGCATGGAATGGCGCGCGGGATTGCGCTATGAGTTGCCATGCCGACCGTGTTGAGAAGCTCCGGAGGTCTACGCGTCGTCATCTACCCCAACGACCATCGACCGGCGCACGTCCACGTCATGGGAGGCGGTCGTGAGGCGTTGTTCGACCTCCGCTGTCCCGTAGCCCCGCCGAATTTGCGGGAAAGCTATGGCTTTCTGCCTCACGAACTCGCGGTCGTCGGACGCATGCTCGGGGACGCGATCACGGCGTTATGCGGAAGCTGGAGGATGATCCATGGCGACCCCTGAAGAGTTTCCCAAGATCACCGAGGCCGACGTTGAAGCCGCGCAACAGCGGATGGCTGAACGGCGGCGCTCGACCCCTCACGCGGTTGCCGCAAGCTACGATCGTCGGATTGGCCGCGTTGTGGTCCGCTTGAGCACCGGCCTGGAACTCGCTTTTCCTCCGTACCTGGCTGAGGGGTTGGAACACGCGCGTGCTTCCGATCTGAACCCGATCGAGATCAGCCCGTCCGGCTTGGGACTGCACTTCCCGAGCCTCGACGCCGACCTTTATGTGCCCGCCTTGCTGGATGGCGTGTTCGGATCCGAGGCCTGGGCGGCGGAACGGGCCAACAGCCCTGCCCGGCGCGGGGGCAGACCAGCAGCGGAGCGCAACGGGCGGAGCGGCAGTCCCCGAAAGAGCGTAGCGGGGTAGCGATCAGCCGCCGGTTTGGACTCGCGCGCCCGCTCGCCACAGGGGCACCCGCTCAAAGGGCAGAAAAAGGGTTCGCGACGCAGCCGGCCGTCGACGTCATCGCCGGTTTGCCTTGTCACGATCGAAGCGCCAGCCGAGCGGCAATGGCCGCCGCAGGGCACGAACCCGTTCGAGCGCGTGTTCGCGCGTTCGGTCGTGCGCGATGTCGAAGGCTCGGCGGCCGACGACATTGATCTCGATCTCGTCCCCTTCCTTCAGTTCGAACGCCTCGACGATGGCTGCGGGAAGCCGGACCGCGAGACTGTTACC
>CAXSEU010000490.1:0-2502 GCA_964236485.1 uncultured Lichenihabitans sp.
ACGCTCGCCGCCCTGCTGCCCGCCTCGGGCGGCGTGGCCAAGGCGGTCGACATCTTCCTGAAGGCTTACGGGCCCGCGCCCCGGTAGGCCGCCGCGACGCGACCGCGGCCCACCTCGGCCAGTAGCTCGAAGGATCTCAGCCGCGCCTCGTGGTCGAAGATCTGCGCCGTCGCCATGATCTCGTCCGGCCGATGCGCCAGGACGAACGCCTCGAAGTCGCGTGCTACCGTCTCGGGAGAGCCGACCAGCGAGGCCGACAGGGTCTGCTCGAGGACGGACTGCTCCTGCGGCTCCCAGCGATGGTTCGGATCCTCGATCGGCGGCTGAAGCTTGCCGGGCGTTCCCCGCCGCAGGTTGATGAACTGCTGCTGCACCGACGTGAAGAGGCGGCGAGCCTCCGCATCCGTGTCGGCGGCGAAGATGCCGACGCCCAGGATGACGTAGGGGTGGCCGAGTTGGGCGGAGGGCTTGAAATCGCGCCGGTAGATGTCGAGCGCCTGGCGCATCTGGGCTGGCGCGAAATGCGACGCGAAGGCATAGGGGAGGCCGAGCGCCGCCGCCAGTTGCGCACCGAAGAGACTGGATCCGAGGATGTAGAGAGGCACCTGCAGGCCCTCGCCCGGCACCGCACGCACCGCCTGACCGGGTTTGGCGGCCTCGAAATAGTGCTGCAGTTCGAGCACGTCACGTGGAAAGCTGTCGGCCGACATGGGATCGCGCCTCAGGGCCCGGGCCGTGATGCCATCCGATCCCGGCGCGCGCCCGAGGCCCAGGTCCACCCTGCCGGGGTAGAGGCTTGCCAGCGTTCCGAACTGTTCGGCGATGACGAGCGGCGCATGATTCGGCAGCATGATGCCGCCCGCACCGAGCCTTATCGAGGAAGTCGCCTCCGCGACGAAGCCGAGCGCCACCGCCGTGGCGGCGCTGGCGATGCCGGTCATGTTGTGGTGCTCGGCCATCCAGAAGCGGCGATAGCCCCAGGCCTCCGCATGCCGCGCGAGGTCGCGGCTGTTGCGGAGCGCCTGGCCGGGGTCCGCGCCTTGGGGGACGGGCGAGAGGTCGAGAACGGACAGCGGGATCATCGGGTGCTCCTGGGATCAAGAACCTCGACGCCGAGGCGCCGAGGTTCTTGATCCCAGCCCGCGAGGGCCGTCAGAGTGCGCGAAGGATGCGCCGGATCGGATGACCCGGAAGGCCGCGGCGATAACCGTAGCGGCGGCCTCGGTAAAACCCGCGCCGGGGCGCGAGGAACCTGTGCCGGACGAACCGGCGATACCGCACCGTCTCGACCGGCGAGGCGGTGGACGAATCGACCGCGACCGAAGCCAGCGGGCTCGCCGGCATGGCAGAGGCGGGGGCGGACGCGGCGATGCCGGCGATCGCCAGGGCGCCGACGAGCACCGATGTGGGAATGAGTTTCAAGGGACGTCTCCATGTTGAACGGGTGAAGCCCAATGCCCGCCGACATCACTCGGTTGCAGCCCGGACGAGCAGAAGCGCCGGGACTTGGCGGCGAGTGCCGGCATGGTAAAAGCCGGCTCATGCTCTCCGCCATCATTCTCGTGCCGGCCGGGCCGGCCAGCAAGACGCAGCCGTTCGGGCCGCTGCTCCGCACGCTTGCCGCCCTGGTGCCGACCACGATCGAAGGCGCCATCAGGGACGTCACCCTCCTCGATGTGGGTGAGAGCGCCGATGTCGCCAACATCGCCGACATCGCGGGCTGCGGGATCGTCCAGGCCGCCACGTTCGGGGAGGCGCTGGGACGCGGCCTCGTTGGCGCCAGGGCCGCGTGGATCTGCGTGCTGCGGGCCGGCACCGTCCTGGGACCGGGTTTCGGCGAGGACGTCGCCGCGGCGCTCGACGACGCGGGTGATCCGCCCCGCTCGCTGCTCTTGCGGGGTGGCGGCACCCTGGCGCGCTTCCTGCCCCGCCAGTCGACCGTCGCTGGAGTGATCGCCCCCAAAAGCCGCCTTGCCGCGACACCCTGCGGCAGTTTCGCCGACGTGATCAGGCGGGCCAGGCCCTCGCGCGCGCTGGCGAGGCAGGTGGCTTCCTTTTGAGTGCCGGGTGATCGAGGCGCCGGCCAGCGCGTGTCATGCTGTTGCCGACAGACGCTAGGCGCTCCGGCGCCGAAGGTGCTCTTCGAGCCGGGGCATGATCTCGACGAAATTGCAGGGGCGGAAGCGGTAGTCGAGCTGGTGCGCCAGGATGCCGTCCCAGGCGTCCCGGCAGGCGCCCGGTGATCCGGGAAGGACGAAGACGAAGGTGGTGTCGATGAGCCCGGCGGTTGCGCGCGACTGGATGGTTGACGTGCCGATCTTGCCGAACGACAAGTGGTGGAACACCACCGAAAAGCCGTCCATCCGCTTGGTGAACAGCGGCTCCAAGGCGTCGGGCGTCACGTCGCGGCCGGTGAACCCGGTGCCGCCCGTGGTGATGACGACGTCGGTTTCCGGCTTGGCCACGAAGGCCGTGCGCGACGGCGACGAGTGGGTGATCAAC
>CAXSEU010000491.1:0-2495 GCA_964236485.1 uncultured Lichenihabitans sp.
GGGCGGTGGTCGCGGCGGAGGACAGGTGCTCGGAGAGGTTCGGCACCGTGACGACATCCACCTTCGCCTCGTGCATCAGGCTGGTGGCGCCGGTCGTGGTCAGCGCCACAGCGTGGATGGCGTCGTAAAGCGTCTGCAGGATCGAGTCGGACCAGACGGAGACGCCCAGGGACGGATCGGGCAACTCGTTGCCGAGGAAGCGCAGGACCCGCGAGGGATGGAGGCGCAGCGCCCCCCGGGCCGGGGCCGCGATCTCGTAGGCCTCGGGTTCGCCGAACCAGGGCGAGAGCGGGTCGCGCTCGACCGTGGGGGTCGAGAGCTGCCAGCGGCTGACGACATGCAGGAACTTCACGCCGCCCGGCCCGATCGCCTCGGGATGAAGCTCGGCCGCCAGCGCTTCGGAAGCGTATTCGCTGGCGCGGCTGGCCGATCAACCTCCCTTCGTCAAAGCGTCCAAGGTTATCGCGGCCTGCTGACGAATTTCGATCCAACGGGGATCGTCGATCAAATCTTCGGGCTTGATGAAATCAGGCGTCTTATCAGACAAGTGCCTCATCATGTTGCTAAGGTCAGATAGCTTTATTTTTTGTTGTTCATCCAGCCCATTGTCGGCGCGCGCCAGAAATTCTGGAACTGCGGCATTGTCAAAGAATGCACAGAACTGCTCACTGGGGCTATCTATTAAATTCCCTATGCCAAACCATGTTCTTCTTTGTTCTTCCTCATCAGAAATACTTTCAACCTCATCGACGACAATTTTTCTCCAGATCATCATATTTGCTACCATCGCTGTCTCCGTGACTTCATTGTCACATGCTATTTCCAGAGCGGCAGCATTTTGAACTGACTGGACGGAATATGGGCTTCTGGCGTTTTTCTTGGTTTGGGTCCAAGGATCGGATCGCCATTAACGTCACGATAGCTGCCGTCCTGATGAACGATATACGGGCCCTGCTGATGAACATAGGGGCTATTTGGATTGCCAGGCATTGAGCGTACATTTTGATTTGGATTATCAGGATTCGCCCATTTTAAGCCACCTTCCCTTTCCGTGGGCTTCTCGATCCAAGAGTCTGGAATACCCTCGGGTTTGAAGACGGTTGGGGGTGGGGAGAACGGTTCCAAGGACGGAGGTGAAGGCGACGTGGGTGATTGGGGCAGAGGCGCCCATGCATCCGGTTCTGGAGCCCTGGCTTCGGGTCGCGCGTGAGATCCGCCCGGGGTCTCGTGTGCGGCACCCTTGGAAGGATCACGTTGCTCCCCGGACAAGCCTTGGCGAGGCGCCCGCTCCCGCTCCAGCCTCTTCCTTTGCTTTCTCTCTCTGCGGAGCTTTCGTTCGATGTGAAAGGCGGCCGGATCGATGCGAGCGGCAATCGAGCCCCCGCCCGCGCTCCATTGCCCATCGGGACCGCGGGGCTGGCTGGGGTCGAAGTCGGTGGCAGGCTGCGGCGCCCTGGGCGGCGGCGCCGCAAAGATCCCCTCTGCGCCGGGATATGTGCCGTCCTCGGCGAGTTGCGCCTCGACCAGGCGGGCGGTCGTGTCGGCCGGCCAAAGGTTCAGCCCGGCATAGATCTGCGTGGCTTGCGCCTTTTGCAGCGCCACGCCGGCCGAGGCCGCCGCGTCCATCTGCCAGAGCGGGCGGAACGCGAAGGTCAGCGCCTCGGGATCGAGCCCGGCCGAGCGTAGCAGGAGCCGGTCGAGCCGCTCCAGTTGCGGCTTGAGGTCGAGCTCCTGTCGGGCCGAGACATGGTCGTAGTAGTTGCGGGTGTCGCTCTCGCCGGTCGCCGACAGGCCGGCCGGGCTCTGGCCGAGGAGCCGCGTCACCGGAATGTCGGCCGCGCCGGCCGCCACCTGCAGGAAGGTCCGCACCATCTCAGGGAGGCCCGCGAAGTCGATCCTCTGGCGCGTCCAGGTCTCGCCGTCGCCGAGCAGCAGGAGGTTGTTGATGGATTTCATCGCCGCCGCATAGGAGAAGCGGGCCGAAAGCTGCGCCGTCGTGGCGGCGGAGGACAGGTGCTCGGACAGGTTCGGCACCGTGACGACATCCACCTTCGCCTCGTGCATCAGGCTGGTGGCGCCGGTCGTGGTCAGCGCCACAGCGTGGATGGCGTCGTAAAGCGTCTGCAGGATCGAGTCGGACCAGACGGAGACGCCCAGGGACGGATCGGGCAACTCGTTGCCGAGGAAGCGCAGGACCCGCGAGGGATGGAGGCGCAGCGCCCCCCGGGCCGGGGCCGCGATCTCGTAGGCCTCGGGTTCGCCGAACCAGGGCGAGAGCGGGTCGCGCTCGACCGTGGGGGTCGAGAGCTGCCAGCGGCTGACGACATGCAGGAACTTCACGCCGCCCGGCCCGATCGCCTCGGGATGAAGCTCGGCCGCCAGCGCCTCCGGGCGCTCCTCGCCGGTGCCGACGATGATGGCCGCGCCGCCGTAGAGCCGCCCCAGCACCAGCGCCCGCTGCACCAGCTTGCGCAGGCCGAAGCGGCGCTCGGCGG
>CAXSEU010000492.1:0-2493 GCA_964236485.1 uncultured Lichenihabitans sp.
CTCCCCGCTCGACGAGATTTCGGGCATCGGCCCGGCCCGCAAGCGCGCCCTGCTGCATGCCTTCGGCACCGCCAAGGCCCTGTCGCGCGCCGCGCTCGGCGACCTCGAAAAGGTCCCTAGCGTCAATGCCGCGACGGCGCGGCGGATCTACGACTTCTTCCACGAGAAGGGCGGCGCGTGACGCCACCGACGGAGCACGTCCGGCCCTCTTGGAAGCAGGCGTCGAGACAAGCCTCCGCACCCGCGGCCCGCCTCAATTTCGCAGGCCGACGCGCTCGGGCGTTCGATGGACGGCCAGAGAGCCGGGAGGGATGGGGCTGGGCGGACCTTCAGTGGCCGCATGAACGGCGAGCGGCGGCGCGAGACCGCAGCACAGTTGCTGCCAGTCCAGGATCGTCGCGCGGGCGGCAGCGGCTAGGCTCAGCCCGAGTTCGCCGGAACCATCGGCGAACTCGACCGGCAACGTGAGCCACTTCCGATCGCGCAATGCAGAAAGCAACAGGTCGCCGTTCCTCGGGCTGAACCAGTAGACGTAATCCGAGGCCGACCACTGGCCAAAGCTGCCGAGCAGAATGGCTGTCGAGCAGGTCTCGGCATCGCAGATCTTGGGGGCGCCAATGCTCGTCGCCGCTTCCGCGTTCGCCTCTGGCGGACTGGACAGCCGCATCCTGAGGACGAAGCTCGCCGCCTTGGCTGGATCGGTGTTCCTGGCGATCGACAGCGATCCGTGCAGATGCCGGCCCGGGATGTCGATCTCGGACGCCAGCTTCGGGGCTTCCGGAGTCGAGGCGGGGTTGCGGTCCAGCCGCCATGTGGCCGTCCCCTCCTGACGCGGGCGGGCGCCGAGAGTCAGCGCAGCCGGCGCGGGCACGGGCGGCTTCGCCGTCGTCGCGTCCCGCGGCAGGATCGACCGCGCCACCAGTGTGCGGGCATCGGTGGTATCGGTCGAGATCCGCGTCGTGGCGAGTTCGATCGGCGGCATCCAGTGGATGCCGGACGGCGGGGTCGTGCGCATCAGCGGCATGATGGACTCGCCGATGCCCATGCCGAGCAGGTAGCGTTCCACCTCGGAATATTTCTGATCGGAGGCGCCCTCCTGCACCGTGCGCGACGAGACCGTGCGTGAGGCGACCAACGTTCGGCTGACCTCGATGACCCGGCCTCCGACCCTTCTTCGGACAACGCGGAACGTGTTCATGACGCGGTTGAGCGTCTTGCGGGTGATCATTTGATGGACGCCGACATAGCTGTTCTCGGCGACCGAGCGGTCCGTGCCGCCCGCAAGGACCAGCACGCAGGCGGAGGCACAGGCCGCGACGCCGCCGGCGACGAAGCCCGTCCGCTCGCCCGCGCGGCGCCGGGACAGGCAGGCGCCGTCTTTCTTCGCACATTCGCTGAAGCCCGTACCGGCAACCGCGACGTCGAGATGGCGCTCGCGGATCATCCTGCCCATCGTCATGGCGGCTTCGACGGCACCCCCGGGCGAATCGATCAGCACGGGAATGCGTCGCCCGCCGAGCCGGCCGAGCGAGGCGCGCAACAGCGCCGGCGTCTCCGGGACGATCCGGCCGCTGAGCGCCAGCCATTGGGGGCAGTTCGTACCGCAGTCAGCCGCGTCGCTGCGCACCAGCGTGATGCTCATGGGTGCCTTGGCTTCCGCTGGCGTGAAAGCATTGGCCGGGAGGGGGCGGGTCAGCGCCCCCACGCCGATGAGGTTGAGGAGAGCGGTGACGATGACCGGAACGGACGCGAGACGCATGCTACAGCATAGCCTGGCGCCGCCCGACGCGCTATCTTCGGCAGCGGTCAGGGACCAAAGGAGGGGACTTTGCGGACTTCGGAACGTTTGGCCGTCGTCACAGTCGCGGCAATGACGGTACCGGCGTTCCTTGTCTTTCCGGCTCTTGGACTTTGGTATGTCATGCAGGTCTGGCCGGGCATGACCTGGCTCGACCGGGGTCTCTTTTGCGGTGCAGGCGCGGCTTTGCTCGTGGGTACGCCCCGCTGCTTCTTGCGCGGCCTGAATCGGATCAAGCAGGGCAGTGCCGAAGGGATGGCTCCCACTGACAGAGCTTTCATTTACATCCCCTTTCTGGTGGGAGGGTGGGCTTTGACCGGCCGATGGGACAACTTGCTCGTCCTCTCCGTTTGGGGGCTCTCGAACGTTTACCGGGCGCAGCGGAGGCAGCGGCGAATGGTTCGCTGACGGGAGATGCGCGCAACATTGGCACGGCGCAGGCTTGATCGCCACGCCGTCCTGGCGCAGGACGACGGTCCCGCCCAGCCCACCAGCGGACCTTCCATGGCCGATATCGCCCTCTATTTCGAGCCCGAGGCCTATTCGGTCGACACCACGCTGCTGATGGGGCGGCAGGCCGCCGGCGCGGCCTTCTTCCGCGCCTATGCCGAGACGCGGCCCGAACGGGCCTGGTGCTTCTCGCGCGAGCGGGCCGCCTTCGACCTCTTCGGCGCCATGCTGCGCCACGGCGGCAG
>CAXSEU010000493.1:0-2491 GCA_964236485.1 uncultured Lichenihabitans sp.
CATTTGATGGCGATGACGATCCCCGTCATGGCCCCCCCCATGGCGACCGACACGAAGACGAAGAGTGCCGCCACCTGCCAATAGAGCCCGTCGAGCACCTTGGGCCCGAGCCATTCGACCGACCAGGTTCCGAAGACGATGAACAGCATCGTCGGAAGGGAGATATGCACCGCCTCGAACAGGGCGCGCAGCCACTTCTTCCAGCGCGGTGCCTCATAGGTCCAATTGGCACCCCCGCCATCGAAACGCTGCCGTACGGGCAGTTTGATCGGGGGCGTGCCGAACCAGGTATCGCCAGGGCTCATCAGCGCATTGACGGGAGGTTTGGACTTGATGCCGATCAAGGCGCCGTCGGGAATGTCGGACCCCGCCGGCACGACGGCATCGTTGCCGACGAATACACGGGCGCCCGTCTTGACCCGCTTCAAGATCATCCAGCCGCGCCGGATCTCCTCGTCGCCGAGCACCACCTCGTCGGCGATGAAGCACTTCTCGCCGATCTCGACGAGGTCGTAGCGGCCGGCGAGGTTGGTGGAGATCTCCGCATCCTTGCCGATCTTCGCGCCCATCAAGCGGTACCAGTTGCGCATGTAGATGGTCGCGAAGAGCGAACTCAGCACTTCCAGGGTGATCTCGGTAGCGAGGGCCACCGTCCATTTGCGCAGATAGAACCAGGAAAATACCGAATAGGTGCCCTCCTTGACGCGCGGCAGCACCGCCCAACGGATCACGGCCATGAACGCCACGGTGGTCAGTACCATGACGAAGGCGGTGGGCCATGCCAGCACGGGCAGCGACGCAAGGTAGGCGAAACGGTCGACATCCGGGATGTTCAGCCACTTGTCGAGCTGATCGAAGACCCAGAAGGCAGGGAAGATCGGCAGCAGGCCCAGCGGCGGGATGACCAGCAGGATCGTCGCGTAGGCGATGCCTTGCGCCATGCGTCGCCCGGTGGATGCCGTCGGCGGCTCATCGAGCCTGGTCGTGTCGACCCTGCCGACCCGACGGGCGGGCGAACCGTCCCAGATCTCATAAGCCCCGATCGTCGTTCCCGAAGCCACCGCGGTGAGGTCGCCAAGCTCGGAACCCTGCCCGACCGAAACGTTCTCCTCGATGACGCAGGAGGTGCCGACGTAGCAATCCGCCCCGATGGAGATCGGGCCCACGATGAACTCGTTGCCCTCGACACGGGCGTTGTTGAAGCTCACCTTGCCGCCCGTGCAGGCACCGGCCCCGATCTCGAGGAGATCGGGCGCGCCGACCTCGTGGTCGCCGATGATGGCATCCCTGCCGATCCGGGCGCCGAGAGCCCTCAGGAGCAGTCTCATCACGGGCGAGCCCTGAAACCACTTCGGGTGCGTCAGGGCGATGAAGCGCTGCACCAGCCACCAGCGAAAGAAATAGGTTCCCCATAGCGGGTAGCGGCCCGGCTTCATGCGTCCCAGGATCAGCCATTTGGCGCCGATCGCGAGAACCATGCTGGCGATGTTCACCACGACATAGACGCCGACGAGCGAGATCGCCTCCTGCAGCAGGCTCGCTTCGCTGTCGGTGAGCAGCATGTAGCTGACAAAGACACCGAGCCATTGCGCGGTGGCGAGGGAGATGATGAACAGCAGGGCGACAGCCTGCGCAAGGCCGCAGAGGAAGCGGCGACGCAGCGGCGGCGGCTCGAACCGCAATGACCCGGCCGGGGTACTGACCTTCGCCGCACGCCCGTCGACCAGGGCCGCGATGGCCCGGAGGGTGCGGGCCCGATACATGTCCTGCAGCGTGATGCCGGCAAGGATCGGGTCCTCGCGCACCACGGAGACAAAGCGCGCGGCAAGCAGCGAATGACCGCCGAGATCGGTGAAGAAGTCGGCATCGAACGGGATCGGCTGCGGTGGCAGGACGGCTTTCGCGGCGGCCAGCAGAGCCTTCTCGGTGCGATTGCGGGGCTCTTCCTGAGCCTCCGTCGCCTGGGCAACGAGTTCGACCTTTTTCAACCGGTTGCGATCCACCTTGCCGGAACTCAGTCGGGGAAGAGCATCGATCGCCTCGAAGCGCGAGGGCACCATGTAGGGCGGCAGCAGATCGCGGAGTTCGGCTCGCAGGCGCACGATGTCGAGGGGCGCAGCCTGACGCTCGGGCACGATGAAGGCGACGAGTTGATCGAGACCCTGTTCGGTCCGCAGCACCACCGCCGCATGCCCGACGCCGTCGCGCTGGCCCAGCTTCGTCTCGATCTCGCCGAGTTCGACCCTAAAGCCGCGCAGCTTGACCTGGTCGTCGATGCGGCCGCGAAAATGGATCAGCCCGGCGGGGTCCATCACCACGGCGTCGCCCGAACGATAGAGCATCGGGTCCGGCCCGTCGGAGACGTAAGGGTTGGCGATGAACTTCTCGCGCGTCAGGGAATCGCGGTTGAGGTATCCCCGCGCCACGCCTGGGCCGCCGATCAGCAACTCGCCCTCGACACCGCGCTCGACCAGTCCGAGCGCGTCATCGG
>CAXSEU010000494.1:0-2491 GCA_964236485.1 uncultured Lichenihabitans sp.
GTGGGCGGCCGGAGGATGCTGGATGCCGGCCTGAAGCCGCTGTTTCCGATGTCCGACATCGCCATAATGGGCATCGTCCCGGTCATCCAGCGGCTGCCATTCCTGCTGAGGCGCATCGAAGAAACCGTGAAGGCGGTGATCGCCTCCCGCCCGGACGCCCTGGTCGTCGTCGACAGTCCCGGTTTCACGTTGCGGCTGGCGCGTCTGCTCAGAAAACGCGCGCCGCACATTCCTATCGTCAAATATGTGAGTCCGTCCGTTTGGGCTTGGCGGCCTGGCCGTGCGCCGGCGATGCGCCGGTACATCGATCACCTCCTGGCGCTGCTGCCTTTCGAGCCTGACGTGCATCGTCGGCTGAAAGGCCCCCCCTGCACCTACGTGGGACATCCGCTGATCCAGCGACTCGACGTGCTGCGGCCAAGCGCTGAAGACCGCGAGGCCCGCGAGCGTCCCTCGCTCCTGGTGCTCCCAGGGTCGCGGCACGCTGAAATCAGGCACCTCGGCGCTGTGTTCGGCAACGCCGTCGGCCTCGTGGTTGCGAGATCGGGTCCGATGGAAGTGATCCTTCCGGCCGTGGACGATCATGTCTCCGACATCGAACGGCAGGTCGCGAGCTGGCCCGTGAAGCCCCGCATCATCACGGGCGAGGTGCTCAAGCTTCAGGCTTTTCGGCGCGCTCGCGTCGCCTTGGCGGCATCGGGGACGGTGACACTGGAACTGGCGCTCTCGCAAGTGCCCATGGTCGTCGCCTACAAGGTCTCGCCCCTGGAGGTCTGGCTGAAGTACATCGTCAAGGTGCCCTCGATCGTGCTGCCGAACCTTATTCTTGGAGAGAACGCCGTTCCTGAATTCCTTCAGCACGATTGCACGGCAGAAAATCTCGCTGCCGCGCTCGCTCCGCTGTTCGCCGAGGGACCGGCCCGGCAGGCTCAGCTCGCGGCTTTCGACCGCCTCGACCACCTCATGCGACTCGACGACGACCGCCCGCCAAGCCAGCATGCCGCCGACGTCATCCTGTCCGTCCTGCAACCGATTTCGGCGGACTGATCGGCCGTTCTTTAAGGCTGCACCGTCAGTTTTAAGCACTTGTCAACCATAGCGCGTTTTTATGGACTCGCCGGAGCGGAATCCTTCGATGGTTCGGCACTGTTCTTCCATCCGGGAGGGTCGGAAGGGAAGGATCGAAGGTCGTAAGCAGTTCGGTGGGGACCAAAGTCCATGATGTCGATGCGAGGCGAGATCGGGCACGAGGCCGTGCAACAAGACCTTCCCGGTCGGGAGCTGGATGTTGGCGCGCTCGGCCGCAGCCTGAAGCGGCATAAAGGCTGGATCGTTGGCCCGGCCCTGGCGTGCTGCGTGCTGGCAACCGCCTTCGTATCGGTCGTTCAGCCCCGGTACACGGCCAGTGCCAAGGTCATCATAGAGAACGGCGAAAGCTACTTCACGCGACCGGACAAGACGGATCTGCAACAGCAGGTTCTGCCGGACGACGAAGCCATACAGAGCCAGGTGCAGCTCATCTCCTCCCGTGACATCGCCAGGGAAGCGATCCGCCGGCTGCACCTGAAGGGCAACCCCGAGTTCGATCCGGCCGCCAAGGCCCCGAACGCCCTCTCGCGTATCCTCATCATCACGGGCCTCGAGCCTGATCCGACCGCGACGTCGCCGGAAGACAGAATCCTGCAGTCCTACTACGACGGACTGAGCGTCTTTCCGGTCGCCAAATCCCGGGTGATCAGCATCGAGTTCACGGCCGCCGACCCGGACCTCGCCGCGCGTGCCGCCAACACCGTCGCCGACCTCTACATGGAGGCTCAGTCCGCGACGAAGCGGGCGAGCGCCAGGGCGGCAGCCGATTCCCTGGCTTCCTTGATCGCGGATTTGCGGACACGTGCTGCCGAAGCCGAGTCGAAGGCAGACGCCTATCGCTCGCGTTCCGGCCTTCTGGTCGGCACCAACAACACGACGATCTCGGCGCAGCAGCTCGCGGACGTGAATACGCAATTGGCGCAGGCCCGCACCGCCGAAGCCGACTCCCAGGCGAAGGCGAAGCTGCTGCGCGACATGATCCGCCAGGGCCGTATCAGCGAAGTGCCGGACGTCGCCAACAACGAGTTGATCCGCCGCATCTCCGAGCAGCGCGTCAACCTGCGGGCCGAGGTCGCGCTCCAGTCGCGAACCTTGCTGCCGGGGCACCCACATATGCAGGAACTCAACGCCCAGCTGCAGGATGTCGATTCGCAGCTTCGCGCCGCCGCCGAGAAGGCCGTTCGCACGCTCGAGAACGACGCGCATATCGCCGCGAGCCGTGTCGAGAACCTGACTGCGGCGCTCGAAACGCAGAAGACCAGCGCCAGCCTCGCGGGCGCCGATCGCGTTCAGTTGAACACGCTCGACATGCAGGCGCGGCTGCTGAAGGACCAGCTCGAGTTCAACACGTCGACGTATCAGGAGGCTCTGGCGCGCCAGAGCGCGGTGTCAACGCCGGCCG
>CAXSEU010000495.1:0-2490 GCA_964236485.1 uncultured Lichenihabitans sp.
GCTCAAGGCCGCATGGATCACGGCGCCGAGCGACACCAGGCCGGGCCCGGGCTCGACGTCCCCCTCATCCTCGAGAGGCTGGCGCATACCTTTGGGAATCGGCACCCATTCGTAGCCCGGCAGCGTGTCCTCATCCTCGCTCGTGATCGAGGGTCTGAGACCAAATCCGGCCGAGGCGGTCAGCGACAGGATCGCCGCGCCCGCAAAGCAGACCGCAATGATCACGTGACTCGCTTCGGATACGCCGAAAAGCGCGCGGGGCAGCGAGAGGATGGCGTCGCCCATGACGCCGCCGAGACCCGTCGGCAAAGGCCATCGATCCGTGGCGGGCAGCGACGAGGCCAGCGCCATCGCCGAGCACCCTCCGAGGAGCAGCAGAGCCATGCGAAGCTTTGGATGATCGAGGCGGCGGCGAACCAGCAAGCTCGTGCCCCATGAGCCCAGGACCGGCAGGATGGCCACCGCCGAAAGGCCGACCAATTGCATGATGAGGTCGGCCGTCACCGCGCCACCGGCGCCGGCGAGGTTGCGCACCGCCCCGTCCGACGCGTGGTTCCAGCTCGGATCCTGGATGGACCAGGTCGCCAGAGCCACCCCGATCAGTCCAGTACCGGCCAGCAGGGCAAGCCCGCCGGTCTCGGCCGCGCGACGGGCCAGGAACTCGCGCACCGATTCCGGCAGGTAGTCTGTCGGCGAGAACGTCGATATACTCACGTGCGGCCCGCATTCGAAAGACGAATGGCGGTCTATGCCCTGGCGCGGCCCCTCGGACCCGCGCCGACACGAATACCACCACCGGCAAAGGTATCGGGAGATGCTTAAGCGTTTCTGACCAGGACCTGGATAATCGGGTGCATGCCGGTACTTCCTGAGCGGCGGGGGGTTGGTGCGGACGACGGGAGTCGAACCCGTACTCTCTTTCGAAAAGCAGATTTTCGTACCACCTCGGCTTCCGCCGCCGCCGGATCGGCGTTCGTGGTCTGGACTGTCCCTTCACCAGGCCTTTCGGCCGCAGGTGCCGCCCGTCCAGTCTCTACACCTTCCCGGCCAAGCAGGCTTGGCTCGGGCTTGGCTCGGGATCGGCTGAGGCCCAGGGGCCGTTGAGCTTTCCCCGACTTTGAGCGGTTCTGCACCGCGGGTTTCCCCGCGGGCACTCCAATTGAAGTCTGCTGCGTCTACCGGTTTCGCCACGTCCGCGGCTGGGTTCGTCGCCGCAGCGACGTCCGCTTGCACTAGCGGAGAATCGCTTGAGGAACAATCCAGTCGGCATCAACCGGCGGGCCACTCGGGTGAACGCAATGAAACCCCTCATTCCGACGAGGCGCTGCAAGCACCGCCTCGAAGACGGGCCATCCTCGATGCTTCGACGCGAATGCTGCCGCATTCGGCTCAGCATGAGGGTCCAAATGACCTCACCCCATTGCCCTGCGTCAGCCGGCGCTGGCCCTGCTCAAGGGCGGCTGGAACGCCAGCCCCATGTCCCACGGGAAATAGATCCAGGTGTCCTGCGAGACCTCGGTGACGAAGGTATCGACCAGCGGGCGTCCGAGCGGCTTGGCATAGACCGTGGCAATATGAGCCGCCGGGAGAATGTCGCGGACCACCTGCGCGGTCTTGCCGGTGTCGACAAGGTCGTCGACGACGAGCACACCACGCCCGTCACCCATCTCGACGATCGCCGGCGACACGCCCTTGATCACCTCGAGCCCGCCTTGCGTTTCGTAATCGTGGTAGCTGGCGATGCACACCGTTTCGATCAGCCGGATGCCGAGTTCTCGCGCCACGATGGCGGCCGGCACGAGCCCGCCCCGGGTAATGCAGACCAGCGCCGTGAAGGGTCCTGCCCCGTTCAGGCGCCAGGCCAGGGCGCGGGCGTCGCGGTGGAACTGGTCCCACGAGACCGGAAAGGCCTTGGCTTGCGGGTCGGTCATCGAGGCTCCTCGTCCGCCGCCGTGGCTACACCCGCAACAGCCCCGACCGCAAGCTTCTCTGGGCGGCAGCCCGGCGTCAGCCAACGGGGAGAAGACCGCGCTTTTTGCCCGCAGCTCGATCGGACGCTGGTCGAGGGAATAGGCGAACTCAGCCTTGATGTTGAACAGCATCTTGAGATCGGGCCGCCCAACCTCTACTCGCAACCGCGCCGCTGCCGCGCAATCGGGCTGCCAGAGCCCCGCGTCCGAGGCGAACAGGCCTGTGAAGATCTCGGGCACGACGCTGGCACCTGTCGCGGTGCCGATGCGGGCTGGACATGGTAGGCCATGGTGGGCCGGGAGGGACTCGAACCCCCAACCAGACCGTTATGAGCGGCCGGCTCTAACCATTGAGCTACCGGCCCACCTCACGCAACCCGGCTACAGGGCTGGCCCGCGAAGCTATAGCGTAAAGTTCCTGCGGTGCAACGATGGGGCGCTGGTAACGGCGGACGACGCAGGGCGGGTCGTGGGGGACGTTCCATGGATGAGCGATGAAGACCTTTGGCATCGTGCTGGC
>CAXSEU010000496.1:0-2489 GCA_964236485.1 uncultured Lichenihabitans sp.
TGTTGATCGGAGTCAGCCCTTGACGCCGCCGGTCTGCAGCCCCGCCATGAAATAGCGCTGCAAAACGAAGAACAGGAGCAGGCTCGGCAGGCTGAGAAGGGTCACGGCCGCCATGCCATTGCCGTAGCCCTCAAGTTGGGTGTGGGACCCGATGGTGGGGGCAAAGGCCGCGACGCCGACCGGCATGGTCTTCATGGTCTCGTCGAAGGTGACGAGAAGGGGCCAGAGGAAGTTGTTCCAGTTGAGATTGAATAGGATCACGGTCGCGGCGATGGTCGGCGCCCGGGCGATCGGCAGGGCGATGCTCCAGAAGCTGCGCCAGCGCGATGCACCATCCATCCGGGCCGCATCCTCGAGCTCGCGCGGAAAACTCAGAAAGAACTGCCGGAAGATGTAGACGCCGACCACCTGCGCTATCGAGGGCAGGATGAGCGCCTGATAGGTGCTGGCCCAGCCGACGCGGATGAAGCCGATCAGCATGGGGATGACCGTGACCTCGATCGGCACCATCAGCGAGGCGATGAACAGCGCGAACAACACCGTCCGCCCGGGGAAGTTCATGCGGGCGAGCGCGTACCCGGCCAAAGCCGAGGACAGCACGCCCAAGAGCGTCGCGGTACCGGCGACGACGAAACTGTTCAGCGCCCAGCGGATCATCGGATAGCGCTCGAACACGGCCGCGTAGTGCTCAAGCGTCGGGTGCGAGGAGAACAGCGAAAGACCGCCAAGCAGGCTTTCGGCCGCTGGTTTGAACGAGGTGCCGACCATCCAGAGGAAAGGAAAGGCCCATAACAGCGCCACGACGAGCCCCGCCGCCCAAATGACGGTCACGCCGCCCTGGCGCAGGGATCTGGCGGTGGTCGGGATCATGTGCGTCGTCCCAGGATCCGGCTTTGCACCCAGGCCGCGGCCAGGATGCACACGAACAGCAGCATCGAGACTGCGGAGGCGTAGCCCATGAGGTTGCGCACCATTGCCGAATTATAGACGTGCTGGATGACCGACATGGTTGAGCCCGCCGGTCCGCCGGCCGTCATCAGATAGACCTGGCTGAAGATGCGGAAGGTGGAGATCAGCTGCAGCATCACCACCATGGCGACGGTGTTCGAGGTTGCCGGTAGCAGCACGTGCCACAGCCGCTGATGCCAGCGCGCACCGTCCATCTTGGCCGCATCGACGAGGTCGGTCGACACATCCTGCAGCGCCGCCAGGAACAGCACGAAGGCGAGGCCGAGATCCCACCATACCGAGGCGGCGCTGACCCCGACCCAGGCCCATCGGGTCGAAGTCAGCCAGGGGATGCCGTCGCCGCCGAGAAGCCCGATCACGGCGTTGATGGGTCCGGTGCGGGCATCGAGCACCGCCACCCAGACGAGCCCGACCACGGTCGCGGCCACGACGTTGGGTGCGAAGAACAGCGTGCGGGCGAGCCCCGAAAGCGGCCAGCGCTGGTTGACGTAGAGCGCGGCAGCGTAGGCCAGCACGACGACCGAGGGAACGATGACGATCGCGTAACGGATCGTGTTGCCGAAGGCCTGCCACAAGGAGCGATCCTTGTAGGCGCGGATGAAGTTGGCGAAGCCGACGAAGGTGGGAGTCCCGACGATCGACCAGTTGGTGAAAGCCAGATAGAGGCCGAACAGCACCGGCAACACGTTGAACAGCACGAACGGCACTGTGAAGAAAGCGACGAACAGATAGGCGATCGCATCAACCTTCGCGCGCTTGGCGGCGCGCAGAACACGATGCGCGGGTGCCTCGGCGGGCCGCACATGTTGGCTCAAGCGAAATCCTCGAAACGCGCTGTCCCTTTCCCGGCGGTGCGGGAGAAGGCAGGGCCGAACATCATGCCTCGTCGAGATCCTGCTGCCACTGTGTGCGCATCTCTTCGAGGGCGTCGTTCTTGGTCTTCTGCCCAACCCAGACGCCTTCGAGCGTTCGCGCCAGGAAGCCCGTGTTGGTGTAGATCGTGAAATCCGGACCGCCGGGCACCGGAACCTCCCCCACGGTGGCATCCGGCAAGCCTTCGACGAAGGCGCGGCGAAGGCTCCACTCGATGCCGCTCGTCTTGTACTGGGGCTCGTCGAGGATCGACTTGCGCGGGCTGGCGCCGCGGCCCTCCGTGGTCCAAACGAGGCTGTTGTCGGACAGCCATTTCACGGCCGCCATCGTGGCCTCGTAGCGGCTCGTGTCCTTCTGCTTGTAGAGCTGCATGCCGCCCATTTCGAAATAGGTGTGCCGGTTCTTGCCGATCTGCGGGAAGGTGAAAGCCGTGAAGTTGAGGCCTTGCTTCTTGTAACCGTTGAGCGTCCATGGGCCGGTCCAAAAGATCGAGCCTTCCCCGCGCCCGAAGGCTGCGTAGCGGTCGGTGAGCTCGCGCGTCGAGACCTTGTGCTTGTCGAACAGGTCGAGGACCCATTGCATCGCGGCCTTGCCGGCGTCCGGGTTCACACAGGCGGTCTTCAGGTCGTCGCTGGCGCGGGCGAAGC
>CAXSEU010000497.1:0-2472 GCA_964236485.1 uncultured Lichenihabitans sp.
GCAGATGGAGCGTCTCGGCACTTGCGCGCGTGATTCGGTGTTCGCGGCCAGCAACGATTGCGCCCTGACCCTCTCCGGGCTCCTGGCCGACAAGCCGCGCCTCGGTGCGCTCGACCCGTCCGATCCCTCCGACCGGCGGGCCATGAAGGAGCTCGGCGTCGAAGTCGTGGATATCAGCCGCGACAGCGTCGGCCTCATCGGCCACGCGACCTATGCGGCGGCGCCTCAGATCATCAAGGGTATCGGCGCCGAACTCGGTGCGACGCGAACCGAAGATCGCGACATCCAGGCGGTGCTTGACGGCACCGAGGCTTCGCCGACGCACTTCGGCGACCCCAGGGCCGCGGTCATCGCCGCGCCCCTGCCGGCCCCACCCCCGCCGCCACCGCCCCAGGCCGCCATCGAGCCGATCCATTGACGTCCGCATCGCGATCGCTCTTCCGGCGGCCCGACGCGGTCCACGGTCGCGGCGATGCGTTCCTTACATGAACTGGCCGAGGCCGGGGATTGAGCCGGCGAGTTCGCCGACGGCATCGTCGCCCGCGTGAGCGCGCAGATAGGCGAACATCTCGCGCCCGAGGGTCTGCATCTCGCCCATCCCGAGCCCGGCGGTGCCGAGCTCGCCGGCGAGGCCCATCAGCCCCGAACCCGCGACGCCGCTGAGGCCGCCCGGGTCCTCCTCGCCGGCCGCGCCGGCCGCCGCCTCACGGGCGCCCGGCACCTTGTCGAAAACCGCCACGCTCGCGGCTGACGGCGCCTCCCTCTGCAGGAAGCGCAGCACCATGCCGACGGCCGTGCGGGAGGTCTCGGGTTCAAGACCGGTGGCGGCGCTCACGCGTTCGATCAGTTCTTCCATCTATGGCCTCCTTGATGCGGACCTGACGCCACGGCCGGCTGGGATCCTGGCGACAATCGCGATTCCCGTTCGTATAGTCCAGCCGACGCCCCCATGATTCCGGTGAGACATGCCCGACGCGAGCCAGCAGCCCGGCCAGATCCTGGTCGGCAGGAGCCACAAATATGAATACCTGACGCTGGCCCTCGGCAACCGCCACGGCCTCGTGACGGGTTCGACGGGAACCGGAAAGACAGTGACCTTGCAGAGGCTCGCGGAAGGCTTTTCCCGCGCCGGCGTCCCGGTCTTCGCCGCCGACGTGAAGGGCGATCTCGCCGGCATGGCGAGACCGGGCGGCGACAAGCCCGCGTTTGTCAAGCGAGCTGCCGCCCTGGGCATCCCCTACGCTCCGCAGGCCTTTCCGGTGGTATTCTGGGACCTGTTCGGGGAGCAGGGGTCACCGATCCGCGCCACCATCGCCGAGATGGGTCCGCTGCTGATGGCGCGCCTGCTGGAACTCAACGACACGCAGGCGGGAGTACTCAACATCGTCTTCCGGGTCGCCGACGAGCAGGGGCTCTTGCTGCTCGATCTCAAGGATCTGCGCGCGATGCTGCAGTTCGTGGCCGAGCACGCGGGCGAACTGACCACGCAATACGGCAACGTGGCGGCCGCCACCGTCGGCACGATCCAGCGCCAGCTTCTCGTCCTCGAAAATCAGGGTGCCGCCAGCTTCTTCGGCGAGCCGGCGCTCGAAATCGCGGACTTTCTCCAAGTCGCGCCGAACGGCCGGGGCGTCGTCAACATCCTTGCGGCCGACAAGCTCATGCGGAGCCCGCGCCTCTATGCGACGTTCCTGCTGTGGTTCCTGTCGGAGCTTTTCCAGCGGATGCCCGAGGTCGGAGACCTCGACAAGCCGAAGCTCGTGTTCTTCTTCGACGAGGCTCACCTGCTCTTCGACGCCGCGCCCAAAAGCCTGCTCGACGCCATCGAGCAGGTGGTTCGGCTGATCCGGTCGAAGGGCGTCGGGGTTTATTTCGTCACGCAAAACCCGCTCGACGTTCCGGATACGGTCCTGGGGCAACTCGGCAACCGGGTGCAGCACGCGCTCCGAGCCTTCACGCCGCGCGACGCGAGAGCCGTCAAGGCCGCCGCCGACACGTTCCGGCAGAATCCGGCCTTCGATGCGGCCGCGGCCATCAAGGAACTCGGCGTCGGCGAGGCCCTCGTGTCGATGCTCCTGCAGGATGGTACGCCGGAAGTCGTCGAGCGCACCGTCATTGCTCCGCCGACGTCGCGGGTCGGCCCGATCACGCCGGAGGAACGCAAAAGCATCATCGAGAATGGGCCGATGTACGGCAAATACGATACGGCCGTGGACCGGGATTCGGCCTTTGAAATGCTGCAACGGCGCGCCAGCGGCGCCGCGCTCCTGCCGTCGTCCGCGCCAGCCGTCCCGCCTTCAACAGAGGGCGCCCTCCTCGGAGGTGTCGGGGGAGCCATCGGCGGGTGGTGGAATGGCGGTGGGTCGAGTCGCGGCCGAATGACCAACGGCCAGGTGATCGTCCGATCGGCGCTCCAATCGGCGGCCCGATCCATCGGCACCCAGGTGGCCCGCGAAATCTTTCGCGGCGTGC
>CAXSEU010000498.1:0-2459 GCA_964236485.1 uncultured Lichenihabitans sp.
TCTTCGTCGAGCAGGTCATCCGCCCGACCGGCCTGATCGATCCGCCGGTCGAGATCCGTCCCGCGCGCGCGCAGGTCGACGATCTGCTGGGCGAAGTGCGCGCCACGGCGCTGAAGGGCTACCGCAGCCTCGTCACCGTGCTGACCAAGCGCATGGCCGAGGACCTCACCGAATATCTGCACGATCACGGCATAAAAGTCCGCTACATGCATTCGGACATCGACACGATCGAGCGCATCGAGATCATCCGCGACCTGCGCCTCGGGACGTTCGACGTCCTCGTCGGCATCAATCTTTTGCGCGAGGGCCTCGACATCCCGGAATGTGCCCTGGTGGCGATCCTCGATGCCGACAAGGAAGGGTTTTTGCGCTCCGAGACCTCCTTGATCCAGACCATCGGCCGCGCCGCCCGCAACGTCGACGGCAAGGTCGTGCTCTATGCCGACCACGTGACGGGCTCGATGGAGCGCGCCATGGCGGAGACCAGCCGGCGCCGCGAAAAGCAGGAAGCCTATAACGCCGAACATGGCATCACGCCGATGACCATCAAGCGCGGCATCCAGGACATCCTGAACTCCGTCTACGAGGCCGACCATGTGACGGTCGACACCGGCATGGCCAAGGCCGAGAACCTTATCGGCCACAATTTCAAGGCCACGGTGCAGGACCTCGAGAAGCGCATGCGCGCCGCCGCCGCCAACCTCGAGTTTGAGGAAGCGGCGCGGCTGCGCGACGAGCTCAAGCGGCTGGAAGCCACCGAACTGATGATCGGCGCCGACCCCATGGCGCGGCAGGGGGCGGTCGAGCGTGAGGCCGGCGCTTACGAAGGCGCGCGGAAGTACGGCAAGGCCGCCAATTTGCCCGCGAAGGCATCGACGCGTCCGCACAAGCCGACCGATGCCGATATGGGCCCGCACAACTTTGGCGGCGGCGAGGGAAAGCCCAAGTTTACCGCCGGCTCCCGCGCCCGCAAGCCGGGGCTGAATGAGATGGGCCCGGGGCGGGAGGAAGCGCCGGCCGGGGATGGCGTTTTCGTGCGCCCGGAGCGTCCCGATCCCAAGGTGGAGAACTGGAAAAAGGGCGGACGGGGGCGGCGGGGGTGAGCCGACCGGCGCGCGATCCGCGCCTCCCCCATCCGTCCATGCTATCGTGCCACCATGTTAGTGTCAGGGGCCGCCCATGCCGATCCGCAACGTGATCCTCGACGAACAGCAGGATCGTCTCATCGAAGACCTCGTTCGAAGCGGGCGCTTTCGGAGCGCCGGCGACGTGATCGGCGAGGGGCTGCGGATGGTTCATGGCCGCGAGATGGGGGAGGCTGGCAAGCTGGACGTGCTCCGCGCCGAAGCCCGGCTCGGCATCGCCGTCCTGGACCGAGGTGACTTCAAGGACTTCTCCGATGTGGCGGCGCTGACCACGCATCTCGACGATGTCGCCCAGCGCCTTCCGTCCGGCCCGAAAAGGCGGTAGTTTTGCCGCCGACGCGCTGGCGCATTCGCCTCGGCCGGGAAGCCGAGAACGACTTTTCGCGGATTCTGGCCTGGACCCGGGAGCGGTTCGGCGAGCACCAGTTCGGCGTCTACAAGATCACGCTCGTCCAAGCGCTCGCCGCGCTCGAAGACGGCCCCGAGATTCCGGGCAGTTGTGCGCGAGACGAGATCCTTCCCGGTCTGCGCATCCTTCACGTCGCCCGCAAAGGGCGTGGGGGCCGGCATTTCATCCTCTACCGTGCCGGCGAGGGCCAACTGGTCGAGATCATCCGCTTTCTGCACGATGCCATGGATGTAAACCGGAAAGTGGGGCGCGAGGACGGGTGAGCGGCTCCACTCAATGCCTCCGCGGTGCATCGCGTTTTAATCGGCGCGGCCCCCCCGACGTGGTACAACTCCGGGCTGCGCCACATCGAGCTGGGGCCGAAGGAAGCACCTATCGCTGAAGGCATGTTCGCGCATCCGAGCGTCCCGACCCGAGGTGGGCACCAGGAAGAAGGGCGGGTGGAGGGGAACGTAGCACGGCGATGGCTCTGACCGAAATGGCCAGACCCCGGATAACGCGGGTTGCCTATTTCGATCACGAGCCTTGATATTCGGTCAATTTTACTGCCAGCTCGTCCAAACTATCTAGCATTTTACGAGCATCTTCTTCTGTTAACGGTGAGAATTTACCCCGCGCGAGACGAAGACCCATCCGCTCGACTTAGGGATTTCTGGCCCACGGTCGGCGCTGGCAACGACTTGCCATCCCGCCGACGGTCGAAGACGTCTATCGCTTTTGCAGGCTGAACTGAGATCTATCTCATGACGGACCTCAAGTCCTTTGGCTTCAAATCCCCGACTCGGGCGGCGGGGGGCCGAGGCGCCCCAAAAGCCCGTCGCGCAGCCCGGCCAGTAGGGGGGCCATCGCGCGCCGGCCAAACCGATGATGGCGCCCGTAGCCGATGATCTGCAGCGCCATGTAGC
>CAXSEU010000499.1:0-2455 GCA_964236485.1 uncultured Lichenihabitans sp.
AAAACAGAGGGTGCCGAGCCAGACCGCGACGACCGTGAGGGCGGCGCTGGCGGCATGACACTGCGGGCTCGGGTTGCCTCGTCGGAGCATCGTCTTTAAGCGTTGCGACCGTCCCTTGCCCGAAGGCCCATCATGCAGGCGCGCGTCACCGTTACGCTGAAGACCGGCGTCCTCGATCCGCAGGGCAAGGCCATTGAAGGTGCCCTGCACGGCCTCGGGTTCGGCGCCATCGAGAGCGTCCGGCAGGGCAAGATCTTCGAGATCGCGCTCCGAGGCACCGACCGTCGGGCCGCCGAGGCGGATCTGCGCCGCGCGTGCGAGAAACTCCTCGCCAACACCGTGATCGAGAATTTCAGCATCGAGATCCTCGACGTGCCTGCATGAACGCGGTGATCATCCTGTTTCCCGGCATCAATCGCGAGCGCGATGTGGCGCGCGCGCTGCGGCTGGCGTCCGGCCGCGAGCCCGCCGTCATCTGGCATACGGAGACGGAACTGCCGCAGGGCACGGAGCTCGTGGTTCTTCCCGGGGGGTTTTCCTATGGCGATTATCTGCGGTGCGGCGCCATCGCGGCGCGCTCGCCCGTCATGGCGGCCGTGCGGGCCTATGCGGCGCGGGGCGGCCGGGTTCTGGCGATCTGCAACGGCTTTCAGGTCGCCTGCGAGGCTGGCTTGTTGCCCGGTGTCCTGATGCGCAACGCGGATCTTCATTTCATCTGCCGCATGCAGCATCTCACGGTGGAGCGCGCCGATACGGCCTTCACGTCGGGCTATGGCGCCGGCCAGGTGGTGCGGTTCGCCATCGCCCACGGCGAGGGCAATTACGCCGCGGACGACGCGACGATCGAGCGGCTCGAAGGGGACGGCCGTGTGGCCTTCCGCTACGGTGGTGCCGAAGGGGATCCGGGTCGCGGCACCAACCCGAATGGATCGCGCAACCACATCGCCGGCATCTATTCCGAAGGTTTCAACGTGCTCGGGATGATGCCGCATCCGGAGAATGCCATCGACCCGCTGACCGGCTGCACGGACGGGTTGGCCCTGTTCAAGAGCATCGCGGCCTGACGGCTCGAAGTCGCGCGGCCGGGCTGGTGTTTTTGCCCGCGCGGCCATAGATTGGTGACGCGGAGCTGCGGGGTGCGTGAGGATCTGTATTCCCGGGGCTTATCGATTCCAGAGGGAGCTGTCCCTGACCTCGCTCGTGGGCTTGGTCACATGGCGCCCACCTACGTTGTAGGTTCCCGGGATCGATGTCCCACGGCCATTGTGGCCCCGCACTCGGGTTTCGGCCGTCCGTGACCATCGGCGCGGAAAAGACGGCCTTCCGCGCCGTGGCCCTGGCCCGCAGGGCGGCCACGCAACCGGCCGCCCGGCAGGCGTTCGCGATCCATCTCGCACAGGCGGGCCTCGCGCTCGTCGGAGCCGCGGCCAATGCTGCGCGAACGGTGGTTTCGGTCTACCACCCTATTCGCGGCGAAGCCGATACGGGACCGCTTCTCGAGGTTTTGGCGGAGGCCGGTTTCGCCACCGCCCTGCCGTTCATGCTCGAGCGCGAGAAGCCGTTGAGGTTTCACCTTTGGCGCCCGGGCGACCCCGTCGCGGCGGGACGGTGGAACATCCTGGAGCCCCTGCCGACCGCGCCGGTCGTCGACCCAGACGTTCTCTTCGTGCCGCTGGCGGCGTTCGACCGGCAGGGCTTTCGGCTTGGCTACGGGGCCGGGTTCTACGATAATGCGCTGTTCGCCTTGCGGCGCGCGAAGCCGGTGCTGGCGGTCGGCGTCGCCTTCGCGGTGCAGGAGGTCGAGCGCGTGCCGCGCGAGCCACACGACCAAAGACTGGACGCCGTCATAACCGAGGTAGAGACGCTCGTGCTGGGACGGGGTTAGACGATGCGCCTGCTCTTTGTCGGAGACGTGGTGGGACGTCCCGGCCGAGCCGCCATCCTGGCGGAACTCCCGAGGCTGCGCGACCAATTGCGTCTCGATTGCGTGGTGGTGAACGGCGAGAATGCGGCCGGCGGTGCCGGCATCACGGAAAGCATCTGCGGCGACATCCTCAATGCCGGCGCCGACGCCGTGACCCTCGGCAACCATGCCTTCGATCAGCGCGAGGCCCTGGTCTTCATCGAACGCCAGCCGCGTCTCGTCCGGCCGCTGAATTACCCGCCCGGCACGCCGGGCCGGGGCGCAGCCCTGATCGAGACGGCCGGCGGGCGACGCGTCCTCGTCGTCAACGTCATGGGACGGGTCTTCATGGATGCGCTCGACGATCCCTTCGCGGGGCTCGAACGGGAGATCGAGGCTTGCCCGCTCGGCCAGGCCTGCGACGCGGTGGTGATCGACGTCCATGCCGAGGCGTCGAGCGAGAAATATGCCATCGGGCATGTCTTCGACGGGCGCGCCAGCCTGGTAGTGGGCACGCATACGCATGTGCCGACCGCCGACCATCAGATCCTG
>CAXSEU010000500.1:0-2449 GCA_964236485.1 uncultured Lichenihabitans sp.
GGCCGAAATCGCGCGCCAGGAATGGTACCGCGAAGGCCGTGTGCCGCTCCACACGCTCCGCGCGGATGTGGATTACGGCGTCGCGACCGCCAATACGGCCTACGGGACCTGTGGCATCAAGGTCTGGATCTTCAAGGGCGAGATCCTGGAACATGACCCCATGGCGCAGGACAAGAAGGCGGCCGAGCAGGAGCATGCTCCGGGCGGACGGGACCGCGACCGCCGGCGTGACGGCGACGACCGTGGCGGGCGTGATCGCGATCGTCGGCGCGAGCGGGCCTGAGCGGGCCAGTCTAAAGAGAATCAGGGCGATCTGTCATGTTGCAACCAAAGCGCACCCGCTTCCGCAAGGCTTTCAAGGGTCGCATCCACGGCGAGGCCAAGGGCGGCTTCGAACTGAATTTCGGGCAGTTCGGCTTGAAGGCGCTGGAGCCCGAGCGGGTTACGGCGCGTCAGATCGAGGCCGCTCGTCGGGCCCTCACGCGCCACATGAAGCGTGCTGGTCGCGTGTGGATCCGCATCTTCCCGGACGTGCCGGTGTCGAAGAAGCCGACCGAAGTGCGTATGGGCAAGGGCAAGGGAGCGCCGGAGTTCTGGGCGGCTCGCGTTCACCCCGGCCGGATCATGTTCGAGCTCGACGGCGTGCCGATCGACATCGCCCGCCAGGCGCTCGCGCTTGCGGCCGCGAAGCTGCCGATCAAGACGCGCTTCGTTCAGCGCATCGCCGAATAGGGACGGGCCGAGAATGAAGACCAAACAGCGTTTGTCCGACCTTTGGGTCATGACGGATGATCAGCTCGCGGAAGAGATTCTGAAGCTGAAGCGCGAACAGTTCAATCTGCGCTTTCGACGCGCCACCGGGCAACTCGAAGACACGTCCACGGTTCGCGTGGTCCGGCGAGACATCGCCCGGGCGAAAACCTTGGCCGCGATGAAGCGCGCGACAGCGAACGGGTGAGGGCGAAATGCCGAAGCGGATTCTTCAGGGTATCGTGGTCAGCGACAAGCAGGAAAAGACCGTCGTGGTCAAGGTGGAGCGCCGCTTCACCCATCCGTTGTTGAAGAAGACGGTGCGCCGCTCAAAGAACTATCATGCGCATGACGAGAAGAAGTCGTTCAAGGTGGGAGATGTCGTGTCCATCGAGGAGACCCGACCGATCTCCAAACTGAAGCGCTGGACCGTCGTCCTCTCCGAGCCCGTGGCTTGAGGTGGGGACACGGCTCTTCCTGAGGGTGCGGCCTTAGCCGTGCCGAGATGTCGAGTTCGGTACGAAAGAGGCGGGTATCATGATTCAGATGCAGACTAATCTCGATGTCGCCGATAATTCCGGCGCGCGCCGGGTCATGTGCATCAAGGTGTTGGGCGGTTCGAAGCGGAAATACGCCGGCGTGGGCGACATCATCGTCGTGTCCATCAAGGAGGCCATTCCGCGCGGCCGGGTCAAGAAGGGCGACGTGATGAAGGCCGTGGTGGTCCGGACCGCCAAGGACATCAAGCGGCCCGACGGATCGGTGATCCGCTTCGACAACAACGCTGCCGTGCTGGTGAACAATCAGTCCGAACCCGTGGGCACCCGTATCTTCGGGCCGGTGCCGCGCGAGCTGCGCGCGAAGAATCACATGAAGATCATTTCGCTTGCGCCGGAGGTGCTGTGATGGCGGCCAAGATCAAGAAAGGCGACAACGTCGTCGTCCGCACCGGCCGCGACAAGGGCCGCAGCGGCGAGGTGCTCACCGTCATGCCGCGGGAGAACCGTGCCCTGGTGCAGGGCGTCAATCTCGTGAAGCGCCATCAGGCACAGAGTGCCCGTCAGGAGGGCGGGATCATCACCAAGGAAGCGCCGATCCACCTTTCGAATCTCGCGATCGCGGACCCGAAAGGCGGCAAGGCGAGCCGCGTCGGGTTCAAGGTGCTCGAAGACGGCCGCAAGGTGCGTTTCGCCAAGGGTTCGGGAGAATTGATCGATGGCTGAGGCCAGGGCCGCCAAGCGCGGCGATGAGGCCGCCAAGAGCGGCAATACGGCCGCCAAAGGCGGCAAGACATCCACTGCCGAAAAGAAGGGCAAGGAGGCGCGGGCCAAGGGCTCCGAGGTCGATACGTCGGCCTCACCCGACCTGCCGCGGGATTATGTTCCGCGTCTCAAGGCTATGTATATGGAGTCGGTTCGCCCTCAGCTTATCGAGGAATTCAAGTACGAGAATGCCTTCGCGGTGCCGCGGATCGACAAGATCGTGCTGAACATGGGCGTCGGCGAGGCCGTCAACGACACCAAGAAGGTGACGACTGCGGCGGCCGACCTGTCCCTGATCGCCGGCCAAAAGCCGATCATCACGCATGCCCGTAAGGCGATTTCGACCTTCAAGGTTCGCGAGAACATGCCGCTCGGCGCCAAGGTGACCTTGCGCCAGAACCGGATGTACGAGTTCCTCGATCGGCTGATCACGATTG
>CAXSEU010000501.1:0-2437 GCA_964236485.1 uncultured Lichenihabitans sp.
CACCATGCCGCCCGAGGTCGGGCCGATCTGCGACCGTGCCTTCTGGCTGCTGGCGCAGCGCCGGGGTTATGCGGCGGCGCACACGGGCCGGCCGACGGTGAACTACCGCACGCGCTGGTACGGCCACTACGCCACCAAGGGCGAAGCGCCCCCGCCCGGCATGAAGGACGGCACCGCCAACCGCGAAGCCATCCGGTTCTGGAACGATTTCGTGGCCAAGAAGCCGGCGGATTGGCGGGGGTGAGGGGGGTGGGCCGTCGAGGTCTGGTCAAAAAGAGACGGCCCGATTTCTGGCGGAAGCAGTGCTCTCGTGGACTTTCCTGCATCCAGCACGGAAAAGACGGTCTGATGCCGCGGCGCTTGCCTTGAAGCCCTTGTCCAGCATGGCGTCGGCTGTCACAGGGCCGTCATTGCAGCTTCCTAGTCTCGCCTAGCCGTGCCTTCGAGCTCCAGGTGGGTCCGCGGTCTCCCGCCACGCAGAGGCGAACGACGCAATGCAGTATTTCCGAGCCTTGGCCACTGATTACGATGGCACGATCGCGCATGACGGCGTGATCGACGAGGCGACGATCACGGCGTTGAAGCGGGCCCGGCAATCCGGGCGGCGGCTGATTCTGGTCACGGGCCGAGAGTTGCCCGACCTCGAGCGCGTCTGCCCGGAGCTGACGCTCTTCGATCGGATCGTCGTCGAAAACGGTGCGCTTCTCTACACGCCGGACACAAAGGAGCAGCGCCCATTGGGTCCGCCGCCGCCGGCCGCCTTCGTGGAGCGGCTCAAGTCCCTCGAGATCACGCCCTTGTCGGTCGGCGCGGTGATCGTGGCGACGTGGGAGCCGAACGAACTGGCGGTTCTTTCGGCGATCCGGGATCTCGGTCTCGACCTGCAGATCATCTTCAACAAGGGCGCCGTGATGGTGCTTCCGAACGGCATCAACAAGGCGACAGGGCTCGCGGCCGCGCTCGAAGACCTCGGCTTGTCGTCGCACAATGTCGTGGCGACCGGCGACGCGGAAAACGACCTTGCCTTCATGCGGACCTGCGGGTGCGCCGTGGCAGTCGGCAACGCCTTGCCGGCCGTCAAGGAAGCCGCCGACCTCGTGATGGACGCCGTTCGGGGCGCCGGGGTCGTGGAATGCATCGATCTCTTGCTTGACCGGGAGGATGGCCTGCTGGATGCAGCGGCAGCGAAGCATTCTGTTCGCATCGGGACCACGGTCGAGAGCGGCAGGGAGATGCTGTTGCGGCCCGATCGTGGTAGCGTCCTCGTGACGGGGACGTCGGGCGGCGGCAAGTCGACGCTGGCCACCGGCCTGTTGGAACGGCTCGCAGCCGCTCGGTTCCAACTCTGCGTGTTCGACCCGGAGGGCGACTACGGCAATTTCGCGGAAGCCGTCACTTTCGGCGATGCCAAGACCGCCGTGAACCCGGAGAGCGTGCTCGAGGCCGTCCGCAAGCTCGGCACCAACGTCACGATCAATCTCCTGGGGTCGAGCGTCGAGGATCGGCCGGAGATGCTGGCGAGCTTGCTGCCGGCGATCCTCGACATCCGGGCCAAATACGGCCGGCCGCACTGGATCCTGATCGATGAAGCTCATCACGTCCTGCCGCGCGGGCGCGACGCGGGCGACGGCGTCAACCTCGACAGCCTGGCTCCGACGATCTTCATCACCGTTCATCCCGACACCATGTCGACCGGGGCCCTGCGTCGGCTCGGGGTGGTTCTGATCATTGGCCGGGAGAGCATCGGCTTGATCAGGACCCTGAGCGAGGCCCTTGGACGAGCCTGCCCAGCTCTGCCCGAGCGTGGCCCCGAAGTCGGAGAGGCGATCTATTGGGCTTGCCGCACCGACGAGCCGCCGGTTCTCGTCAAGATCGAACTTCCCAAAGGGGCAGTGAAGCGGCACACCCGCAAATATGCCGAAGGCACGCTCGGCGAAGACCGCAGCTTCTTCTTCCGGGGCTCGAGCGGAAGCATGAACATAAGGGCTCAGAACCTGATCATGTTCCTGCAGATCGGCGAGGGTGTCGATGCGGAGACCTACCTGCACCATCTGCGCGACGGCGACTTCGAAACCTGGCTGCGGTCCGCCGTGAAGGACGAGGATCTGGCCGACGAGGTCGCCAACATCGCGGCCAATCGGGACCTCCCCATCGACGAGATCCGCAAGCTTGTCCGGTCCGCGGTCGAACAGCGATATACGGCGCCGGCTTCCGCCCACTGAAGCGCCGCAGGGCCGACCGGTCTTCTGTCGAACCACGAGAGCGACCGATCGCCGATTGCGTCGGCCGACGGTGAACGAGATCACGCGCTGGTACGGCCACTACGCCACCAAGGGCGAAGCGCCCTCGCGGGCATGAAGGACGGCACAGCCGACCGGTTCAGGAACGATTTCGTGGCGAGAAAGCCGACGGATTGGCGGGGGCGAGGGGGTGGGGG
>CAXSEU010000502.1:0-2431 GCA_964236485.1 uncultured Lichenihabitans sp.
GGGGATTTGTCGATCCGCCGGTCATGATTGCAGACGATCTGCGTTAGCAACGAGGGAGGTAGTTCATGTTGCGCAAGCTGCTTATTGGAACGATTCTGGCGTCAGGCCTGACGGTCGCGGCGCATGCCGAGGACGTCAAGGAAGTGCAGATGCTGCACTGGTGGACGTCGGGCGGCGAAGCCGCTGCCCTCAACGTGCTGAAGCAGGATCTCGCCAAGCAGGGTTTTGGCTGGAAGGATGTCCCCGTGGCGGGCGGCGGCGGCGATGCCGCCATGACGGCGCTCAAAGCCATGGCGGCCGCCGGGAATTACCCCACGGCTTCCCAGATGCTGGGCTATACCGTCCTCGATTATGCCCAGGCCGGCAAGATGGGCGACCTCACGGCCACGGCCAAGAAGGAAGGTTGGGACAAGGTGATCCCGGCGCCGTTGCAGAAATTCGCCGTCTACGAAGGCAAGTGGGTCGCGGTTCCGGTCAACGTGCACTCGGTCAACTGGCTGTGGGTCAACAAGGCCGCGATGGAGAAGATCGGCGCAACGGAGCCCAAGACGTTCGACGACCTCGTCGCCCTGCTCGATAAGGCGAAGGCGGCCGGCATGATCCCGCTCGCGCTCGGGGGGCAGAGCTGGCAGGAAGCGACGATGTTCGACAGCGTCGTCGAGTCGACCGGCGGGCCGGAGTTCTACAAGAAGGCGATGAACGACCTCGACGACGCCTCGCTGAAGTCGCCCACCATGAAGAAGGCCTTCGACAACCTGGCCAAGCTCAAGGGCTATGTGGACCCGAACTTCTCTGGCCGTGACTGGAACCTCGCCACCGCCATGGTGATCAAGGGCGACGCCATGGTTCAGGTGATGGGCGATTGGGCGAAGGGCGAGTTCAAGGCCGCCGACAAGAAGCCCGGGATCGACTTCCTCTGCTGGCGCTTCCCCGGCACCGACGGCACGGTGATCTACAATTCGGACATGTTCGGCATGTTCGACGTTCCGGCCGACCGCAAGGCCGCCCAGGTCCAGTTGGCCACCGATACGATGTCGAAGAGCTTTCAGGTCGCCTTCAACGTCGTGAAAGGATCGGTGCCGGCCCGCACGGACGTGTCGGACGCCGATTTCGACGCCTGCGGCAAGAAGGGGATCGCTGACCTCAAGGCCGCCACCGAGAAGGGCACGCTGTTCGGCTCCTTGGCGCAGGGGTACGGCGCTCCCCCGGCGGTCGCCAATGCCTACAAGGACGTCGTGACCAAGTTCATGCACGGTCAGATCAAGACGTCCGACGAGGCGGTGAGCCAGCTCGTTCAGGCGATCGACGACGCCAAGTAAGCCGCGCCATCGATCTCATCCCTTCGTCCGGCCAATGGGCGAAGGGGTGAAGCCGGGGTCAACCGAAAGCGATTTCCAAATCTCCAAATGTCGTCGCTGGCCTCCGTCGACCCGATCCTCACCGCGGCGCGCCGGGTGCCGCCGCGCGCCACAATGCGTTCGCGCCTCGGCGCGGCGGTGCCGAAGCTCGTCCTGGCCCCCAGCTTCATCGCCGTGGTGGTCTTCGTCTACGGCTTCATCGCGTGGACGGTCTATCTCAGCTTCACCAACTCCAAGGCGTTCCCCAACTACGCCTTGACGGGGCCCCGTGCCTACGATCGCCTGTGGCGGTGGACCTTCGAGAGCGACCCACCCTCGAGCTGGTACACCTCGATCACCAACATGGGGATCTTCGGCGTCCTCTACATCGGCTTCGCGCTGGCGATCGGCCTGATGCTCGCCATCCTGATCGACCAGAAGATCCGGGGCGAGAGCCTCCTGCGCCCGATCTATCTCTATCCGATGGCGCTGTCCTTCATCGTCACCGGCGTCGCGTGGAAGTGGTTCCTCGACCCGGGCCTCGGCCTTGAGCACACGCTGCATGGTTGGGGATGGACTTCGTTTCATTTCGACTGGATCAAGGACAAGGACAAGGTCATCTACACGGTGGTGATCGCCGGCGTCTGGCAGGCTTCGGGGTTCGTCATGGCGATGTTCCTCGCGGGGCTGCGCGGCATCGACAACGAGATCACCAAGGCGGCCCAGATGGACGGGGCGAGCACGTCCCAGATCTATCGCCGCATCATCATTCCGATGCTGCGGCCGGTGTTCCTGTCCGCCTTCATCGTGCTCGCCCACATGGCCATCAAATCCTACGACCTCGTGGTCGCCCTCACCAGCGGGGGGCCCGGCGGCTCGGCCTGGCTGCCGTCCAACTTCATGTACGAATACACGTTCAAGCGAAACGAGATGGCGGTGGGCTCGGCCAGCGCCGTGATCATGCTGGTTGCGATCAGCGCCATCATCATTCCGTATCTCTACTCGGAATTGCGCGAGCGCGTTCTATGAGCGTCGCCACCGTTCGGGCGCCGGAGCCGGCCGGAGCCGGCGAGGCCGTGGCGGGCCGGGTGATG
>CAXSEU010000503.1:0-2408 GCA_964236485.1 uncultured Lichenihabitans sp.
GTCCAGTTCGCCGTGAATCCGGCGGACGGGCGCATGCTCGTCATCGAGATGAACCCCCGGGTGTCGCGCTCGTCCGCGCTGGCCTCGAAGGCGACCGGATTCCCGATCGCCAAGGTTGCGGCGAAGCTCGCGGTCGGCTACACGCTCGACGAGATCAAGAACGAAATCACGGGCGGCGCCACACCGGCGTCCTTCGAGCCCACGATCGACTACGTGGTCACCAAGGTTCCGCGCTTCGCCTTCGAGAAGTTTCCCGGCGCGGAGCCGGTCCTGACGACGGCCATGAAGTCCGTTGGCGAGGCCATGGCGATCGGCCGGACCTTCGCCGAAAGCCTGCAGAAGGCCCTACGGTCGCTCGAGACCGGTCTGACAGGCCTGGACGAATTGCCGGTGCCCGGCATGGGGCAGGGCGACGATCGGGCGGCCCTTCGCGCCGCCCTCGGCGTGCCGACCCCGGACCGGCTCCTCATCGTCGCGCAGGCGCTCCGCCACGGCATGAGCCATGCGGAGATCCATGAGGCCTGCAGCATCGATCATTGGTTCATCGAGCGGCTGCAGGACATCGTCGACCTCGAGGTCAAGGTTCGGCGCCTCGGCCTGCCGGGAACGGCTTCCACCCTGCGCAGCCTCAAGGCCGCGGGCTTCTCGGACCTCCGTCTCGCGGCCCTGTCGGGGCGAACCGAGGCCGACGTCGGCGCCCTGCGCAAAGGGCTCGGGGTCACGCCCGTGTTCAAGCGCATCGATACCTGCGCGGCCGAGTTCGCATCGCCCACGGCCTACATGTATTCGACCTACGAGGCGCCTTTCGATGCCGGTGGCCAGCCGGCGTGTGAGTCCCGGCCGACGGCGCGTGAGAAAATCGTCATCCTGGGCGGCGGTCCGAACCGCATCGGGCAGGGGATCGAGTTCGACTATTGCTGCTGCCACGCCTGTTTCGCGCTGAGCGAAGCGGGCTACGAGACCGTCATGATCAACTGCAATCCCGAGACGGTGTCGACCGACTACGATACGTCGGACCGCCTCTACTTCGAGCCGCTGACGCTCGAGGACGTGCTCGCCATCCTCCAGACCGAGCGGTGCGCCGGAGCCCTCAAGGGGGTCATCGTGCAGTTCGGCGGGCAGACGCCGTTGAAGCTCGCCACCGCGCTCGAGAAGGCCGGCATCCCGATCCTCGGCACCTCCGTCGATTCCATCGACCTCGCCGAGGATCGCGACCGTTTCAAGCGCCTCCTCGACAAGCTCGGGCTCAAGCAGCCGCAGAACGGCATCAGCTATTCGGTCGAGCAGTCCCGGCTCGTCGCGGCCGCGCTCGGCCTGCCGCTCGTCGTGCGGCCATCCTATGTGCTCGGGGGCCGCGCCATGGCGGTGATCCGGACCGAGGCGGCGCTCGACGATTATCTGCTCGGGACGCTGCCGGGCCTCGTGCCGCCGGAAGTCAAGAGCCGTTACCCCAATGACAAGACTGGGCAGATCAACACCGTCCTCGGCACCAATCCGCTGCTGTTCGACCGCTATCTGTCGGACGCCATCGAGATCGACGTCGACGCGCTCTGCGACGGGACGGATGTCTACGTCGCCGGTATCATGGAACATATCGAGGAAGCGGGCATCCACTCCGGCGACTCGGCCTGTTCGCTGCCGCCACACTCCCTGAGCCCGGACTTGATCGTCGAGATCGAGCGGCAGACCCGCCAACTGGCCCTCGCGCTCGACGTCGTCGGACTGATGAACGTGCAGTTCGCCATCAAGGGCGGCGAAATATTCGTGCTCGAGGTCAACCCGAGGGCATCGCGCACTGTCCCTTTCGTGGCCAAGGTCATCGGCACGCCCCTCGCCAAGATCGCGGCGCGGGTGATGGCGGGGGAACCCCTGAAGAGCTTCGGCCTTCAGCCGATGTCCATCGGTCACGTCGCCGTGAAGGAAGCGGTGTTCCCCTTCGCCCGATTTCCGGGCGTCGATACGGTGCTGGGCCCGGAGATGCGCTCGACCGGCGAGGTCATCGGACTCGACCGGACCTTTGCGCTAGCCTTTGCCAAAAGTCAGCTCGGAAGCGGCACCAAAGTGCCGACATCCGGCACCGTGTTCGTTTCGGTCAAGGATGCCGACAAGCCGCGCATCATCGGGACCATGAGGGAACTCGCGGACCTCGGGTTCAAGATCCAGGCGACCGGGGGCACCCTCAAGGCGCTGCAGGGCGCCGGCATTCGATCCACCAAGGTGAACAAGGTGTCGGAAGGCCGTCCCCACGTGGTGGATGCCATCAAGAACGGCGGCATCCAGCTTGTGGTGAACACGACCGAGGGTGCGAGGGCGCTGTCCGATTCGCGCGACCTGCGCCGGGCCGCCCTCTTGCAGAAGGTGCCGTATTACACCACTCTATCGGGCGCCGTGGCGGCCGCGCAGGGCAT
>CAXSEU010000504.1:0-2408 GCA_964236485.1 uncultured Lichenihabitans sp.
GGTGACGCGCGAGGAGGAGCGGCGCTACGTCGACGAGTTCCTGGCGCTTCCGGGCCTGATGGCCGAGACCCTGAAAAGGGAGGCCACGATGGAGGCGGTGGCGCACGACCTCACCAAGGCGCGCGACGTCCTCTATCTCGGGAGGGGCACCAGCTTCCCGCTTGCCCTCGAAGGGGCATTGAAGCTCAAGGAACTGTCCTACATCCACGCCGAGGGCTACGCGGCGGGCGAGTTGAAACACGGCCCGATCGCTCTCATCGACGAGGATCTGCCGGTGATCGTCCTCGCACCGCCTGACGCGGTGTTCGAGAAGACGGTGTCGAACATGCAGGAGGTGGCGGCGCGGGGCGGACGGCTCATCGTCATCGGTGCCGAGGCAGCGGCCGAAGCCGCCGCCGTCCAGGTACAGGCGATGATCACGATGCCGCCGATGGCCCCGACCTTCGCGGCGATCGTCTACGCGGTTCCGATCCAACTCCTCGCCTATCACGCCGCCGTCCTGATGGGGAAGGACGCCGACCAGCCCCGCAACCTGGCGAAGTCCGTCACGGTGGAGTAGGGCACCGCGTTATGGGGGTGGGCTGTCGATCGGAAATCGTCGCTTCGAGCCCAGGGAGTTCGCCGAGCGGCGTCATCGCCCCGGGAGCTCACGCGCTCGCTGCAGCGTTGCCGCTCAACGGCCGTCACCGCCCAAGTTCATCAGGAGGCGGCAGGGGGGAGGCCGCGAGGGCGCTGAAGGCATCGCCGGCAAGCCACGAGCCAGTCAGCTGACCATACAGGACAGGCGGAATTCATGCGTCACCGGCACCTCGATGATCCAGGTTTCACCCTGGCGGCGATCGACGACATCATCGAGCGCGGACAGCTCGAGGATTGGGTCGAGCTCGGCCTCGCCGCGCGAAACGAGGCGGTGCGAGCCAGGATCGCGCGGATCGTCGATGCTCGCTCCGGCGACCAGAGCACGATCAATCACGATTTCTGGCGCAGTCGACTGACGCTGCCTCAGGGCCCGGACGAAGAAGTCGAATGAAGCCGCTCCCCGACTGGGAGCAGGTCCTGACCGCCGCCTCCCACCTGCAGGACATGATTCCGAACACGGTCCTGGTCGGCGGGACGGCGGCCGCGATTCACGCAGGACATCGGCGCTCGGGCGACGCCGACCACATCCTCACCAACCTCAGGGACCATTTCGACGAGGTCCTACAAGACCTCGAGTCCGCCTCCGGATGGAAAACCGCCCGCGTCAAGCGGCCCGTTCTCATTCTCGGAAGCCTGGACGGGATCGAGACCGGCATACGGCAACTCATAAGGAGCGAGCCACTCAAGACTCGCATCATCCGGACGGGGGGAGGTCCGATCAGGCTCCCAACCAAGCTCGAGACACTCCGGATCAAGGGGTCGTTGATCTTGAGACGGAACGCGACGCGGGACTACATCGATTTCATCGCCCTCGCGGACGCGCTGGGGGGGCGGCGAACGGCTGCGGCCATGTTGAACTTCGATAGGCTATATCCGCAACCGAACGGCGAGTCCGCCCTCCGACAGCTTATCGTGCAGTTGAACGTCCCGCGACCATACGATCGGGAAGAGACGGACGTCCGCACCTATAAATCGATCGCCGAACGTTACGACAGCTGGACGAAGCTCGAGCACCTGGGCATGCAGATCGCGAACACCCTCTTTGATCGCCTGTTGGATGAGGCCGAGGCGAAGCGGCGCAGAAAGGAGCCTCACACGCGGTGACCCGAGGCGAGCGCATCGATGATCCTCGACGGCCTCACCCCCCCGCCAGCAGCCTTACAGCCGTTTCTCGTTCGAAGAGATAGAGCAGGCGACGCAAGGCTTCGCCGCGTGGACTTTTCAGTTGGGGATCGTCGGCCACGATACCCGCCGCGTCCTCGCGCGCCTCCTCCAGGAGCTTGCCGTGCTGCTCCAGGCGAGCGATGCGGAAGGTCGGCAGGCCCGACTGGCGGGTGCCGATCACCTCGCCTTCGCCGCGCAATCTCAGGTCCTCCTCGGCAATCAGGAATCCGTCCTCGGTGGCGCGCATGGTCTCGATGCGGGCCTTGGCGGCGGGGCCGAGCGGTCCTTTATACAGCAACAGACAGGCCGAGCGGGCCGCTCCGCGCCCGACCCGTCCGCGCAATTGATGCAGTTGTGCGAGGCCGAACCGCTCCGCATGTTCGATGACCATGACGTTGGCCTCGGGCACGTCCACACCGACCTCGATGACCGTGGTGGCGACGAGGATCTGCGTCTGTCCGGTCGCGAAAGCCTCCATGGCAGCATCGCGCTCCACCCCCTTCATCTGGCCGTGGACGAGGCCCACCCTGTCGGCCCCGAACAGACCGACGAGTTCGGTGTACCGATCCTCGGCCGCGACGACGTCGATGGCCTCGTTCTCGGCC
>CAXSEU010000505.1:0-2406 GCA_964236485.1 uncultured Lichenihabitans sp.
CGTGCGGGTGATCGCGGCGAGGCCATCAAGGCCGGTCGCGCTGCGCTCGAGCGCGAAGCCGGCCGCGGCGAGGTAGTCGGAGACCATGGCGGCCAGCCGCGCGTCGTCGTCAACGATGAGAAGCCGCTCCGCCATGGAATCGCCGTGCTCAGCCTCAGCCCTTGTCGGGTCCGTCGTCCGGTCGATAGTCCTGGCTGCCCGGGCCGCGTCCACCCTCGGCGGGGTTGCGCCTCGGGTCGTCCATCGGGCCGCCGTGCCATCCCCGCCCCATCGGGCCGCGTTGCGCCATGGCCGCGGCGCGGTCCGCGAGTTTGCCGCGTTGCTCGGGGGTGAGCTGGTCGGCCGCATCGAGCACCGCCTGCACCATCGCCTTGGACTTGGCGTCGAGCTTGGCGATCCGCTCGGCGCGGAGCCGCTCGATGGCGGCCCGGTCGATCGTCGGGGCGCGCAACAGGCCCAGCACCTGCGTCCTGAGCGCGTCGTGGTCGGATCTGTCCCGCTCCACGTCGGCGAGATTCACGGCGATGATGTCGTGGATCTTGGCTTCCTGCACCGTGGTCGCGCCCACGGAATCAAGGGCGCGCAGGACGAAGGATTGTACGCGCTCCAGCCGCGGACCGTGGTTCCAAGCCGCCGGCGTGGCCGCCAGGGCGAGCCCGCCGGCCCCGAGGGCGGCGCCGCCCACCAGGGCACCGGCTAGGAGGAACGGGCTCCGCCCATGTGAAAAGCCGCTTCCCACCCTGATCTTCCTCGACCGGGGCGGCACGGTCTGCTCGGCGAGCAAACGAGGGTTACCGGTATCGCTCATCGTTGTCTCCTTCATCGACGGCGATCGAACGCCGCCTGGCAGGAACATTAGAGCCGGCGGATTTCGCCAAGGCCGGGCCTGTGTGAAGATTCTTGAAGCCGACGAGGCGGTTTGGCGGCAGGGCTGCGGGTCGCGACCTGGCCGCGTCCGCGGGGTTGCCCCGCGCGCGTCACGCCGGCATCGACATGGCGATCAATCCATCGAGCAACGCCGTTGCGGTGGGGTCAAGGCCCGGCGCGTCTTCGGTCAGGCGAAATGTCGTCGCCACGAGCCGGCCGGAGCCGAAACCTTTTTGGAGGATCGTGCCCGCCGGCTTATGGATCCATCCGACCACGACCCCGGCGGCGACGCGCGCGTCGAATTCCCAGGGCCTCAAATTGTCGGTCATGACGGCCTGCGGGACGACACGGTCGAAGGTCAGGTCGAGCAAGGGACCGCCCGGAAGGCCGGCGAAAGCACCGTCGCGCCTAAGCCAGCTGAAATTGCCGATCCAGTCGCCCCGCCAGACGGTATTGTCCCGCTCGATGAGGTGCACGCCGGGGAAGCTGAAGTAGGGCTGGGACGGACGGCCGGACTCGCCGCCCGTGCCCGGCCCGTGCGGGGGCTCGCGGGCCGGTGCATCGTCGCGGAGGGCACCGGTGCGGCCGCCGGCGAGCAAGAGAACGCGGGCGCCCCTCCGGATCGCGTCGATGCGGGTTTCATCGAGGCGGCGGGTGACGAAAACATCCGCTTCGGGGGCTTCCACGATGTCGTAGCCCAGGCCAGACAGGTGCCGCGCGAGGGTGGAATCGTCCGTC
The DNA here is from genome assembly GCA_964236485.1 of uncultured Lichenihabitans sp. GTDB lineage: Bacteria > Pseudomonadota > Alphaproteobacteria > Rhizobiales > Beijerinckiaceae > Lichenihabitans. Next base: position 1,606 of record CAXSEU010000505.1, read on the forward strand.
GCGACGCTCGGGCGCCGGCCCGACGGGTTTCGGCGCGGGTGGACCGCGATCGAGACCCGGTTGACCGCGATCTCGGCGCCGGAGGCGTCGATCAGCCGGACGTGGAGCTCGATCATCCGAGCCACGTCGAGTTCGGGCAGCCTGATTGCAACGGCTGCGCACAGCCCCACCTCGAGGGGGGCGACCGGCGGGGCGGCGACCCGACCCTCGCCATAGTCATGGTCCAGACGCCAGAGAACCGTGCAGCCTTCCGCGACGGATCGGCTGCCGGCGGCGACGCGCAGGCACGGCTCGAGAATGTCCCCGGACCAATAGGCCCACCGATCCAGCTCGGGCACGATGACCACGTCGGCGTTGATCTCGGCGAACCGCTCGTGGAAGACGCGAAGGTTGCGCTCCACATCCATGAGGCCGTTGGCTTCCCATTGCACGTCGGTCAGTTCGGTGACGACGTAGCCGCCGATCGAAGGGCGGACCCGCAGGCTCTCGATCTGGTATTTGAGGTTGGCGAACTGATGCCACTGGGTCGCTTCGACGAACGCGTCCAAGCTGCCGAACACGCGATCGAGCCTGAAGGTGGTGAACCGCGTCGCCATGCCATGAGGTCCGGCCGTCCCGTCCCCCCAGCTCGTGCCCCGATCGAACCACCAGGGCTCGTTGCCCGCGGCGTCCAGGAGATCGGCGGGGTGCGGCAGGCCCCAAACGCCGAACTCGGAAACGATCAACGGCTCCTTGCCCGTCCGCCCCGCCCCGCCGTCATGTCCGAAGGACCAATCCGCGCGCGTTGCGAATTCCTTCGTG
>CAXSEU010000506.1:0-2395 GCA_964236485.1 uncultured Lichenihabitans sp.
ATCGAAACCGGCCCTCGCCCGAACGATCCGGCTCGTCGCCTTCGGCGACAGCCTTTCGGCGGGATACATGCTTCCCGCCGACGCGGCCTTCCCGGCGCAGCTCGAGCAAGCCCTCAGAGGCGACGGCTTCGACGTTGCGGTCGCCAACGCGGGCGTCTCGGGGGACACGACCGCCGGAGGGCTCGACCGGGTCGACTGGTCCGTTCCCGACGGCACCGATCTCGCTATCGTCGAACTCGGCGCGAACGACATGCTGCGCGGCACCGACCCCGCCGTGACCCGACAGAACCTCGACGCCATCCTGATGCGCCTGCGGCAGCGCAAGATCGGGGTTCTGCTGGCCGGGATGTATGCGGCGCCGAACCTCGGGCAGGACTACGGCGCCAAGTTCGCCTCGATCTTTACCGGGCTAGCCCGGCAGCATGGCGTGCCGCTCTACCCGTTCTTCCTCGCCGGAGTGGTGGGCAAGCCGAACCTCCATCTGCCGGACGGGCTTCACCCGACACGCGAGGGCGTGGCGGCGATCGTCAGGGGCATTCTGCCGGACGTCGAGGCGGCGATCCGGCAGCTTCCCGGGTGATGCAGCCCTCCGGGAAAGCGCAATGGAAGGTGCTGGCCGGGCAAGGTCGACGCTTGTGGCGGGCACGCTTTGCAGGGTAGCATCGAGCTCGTTCCGCAACCCGTCCTTCGGAGTGACGCATTGCCTTCGCTCGTATCGGCGTTTCGACGGATGCTGTCGCGCCAGGACTCCGCCGATCCCCCATTGCCGCCGGCCCAGCACGGCTATGTCCTGGTGACCTCCGACATGCTGGCCTTCGATCTCCTGGACGGCGAGGACGAGTGTGGCGGCCTTCAGCTGCGCGAGGGTAGCGATGGCGAGCCGACGCCCTGGATGGTCCATGTGTACGGCGTCGACGCGTCCTTTCCCTCGCTCGGCAAGGCGAGGGCCTGGCTCGGCAAGCCTCGGATCAGGATGGAATGATGTCCCGCATGTGATCAACCCTGCTGGCATGGACCCGTGCAGGCGTTGCCGGGGCCGTCGGATCACCGTGCCGCGCTGGCGTGGCGCGGCTCGTTGTGGTACCGAACTTCACGAAATGTGAACGGCTGTTCCGGACTATTCGGCATCATGGCTTCGCCGATGGCGACGGCGGCGGCAAGGCAAACGCGGACAGATAGATGGGTCGCAAGTATTTCGGGACGGACGGGATCAGGGGTCGTGCCAACGGCGTGATCACGCCGGACCTCGCCATGAAGGTGGGGCAGGCCACGGGTCTGCTGTTCCAACGCGGCAGCCACCGTCACCGCGTGGTGATCGGCAAGGACACCCGTCTTTCGGGCTATATGATCGAGACCGCCATGGTGGCCGGCTTCACCTCGGTCGGCATGGACGTGATGCTGCTGGGCCCCATGCCGACGCCGGGCGTCGCGATGTTGACCCGCTCCATGCGGGCCGACATCGGCGTGATGATCTCGGCCTCCCACAACGCCTACGAAGACAATGGCATAAAGCTGTTCGGGCCGGACGGCTACAAGCTCTCGGACGAGGTGGAAGCCAAGATCGAGCGGCTGCTCGACGCCGATCTCGGCACGCGGCTGTCGAAATCCGGCGATATCGGCCGTGCCAAGCGGGTCGACAGCGTCCATGCACGCTACATCGAATATGCCAAGCGCACGCTGCCCCGCAACCAGTCGCTCGATGGCCTGAGGATCGTGGTCGATTGCGCCAATGGCGGCGCCTACAAGGTGGCCCCCGAGGCGCTCTGGGAACTCGGCGCCGAGGTCTTCGCCATCGGGGTCGAGCCCGACGGCTTCAACATCAACCATAACGTCGGCTCGACGGCGCCCGAGGCCCTGGTCAGCAAGGTGCGCGAGTTGCGTGCCGACATCGGCATCGCGCTCGACGGCGACGCCGACCGGCTGCTCATGGTCGACGAGAAAGGCAGCGTGATCGACGGCGACCAGTTGATGGCGGTGATCGTCGAAAGCCTGATGGAAGACGGGCGCCTGGCCAAGCCCGGCCTCGTGGCGACCCTGATGTCGAATCTGGGGCTCGAGCGGCATCTCGGCTCCCTCGGGATCGAACTGATCCGCACCGCGGTCGGTGATCGCTACGTGCTCGAACATATGCGCCTGCACGGCTACAATGTCGGGGGGGAGCAATCGGGTCACATCATCCTGTCGGACTATTCGACGACGGGCGATGGCCTCGTCGCGGCCCTTCAGGTCATGGCGGTGATCAAGCGTCGGGGCAGGCCGGCGAGCGAAGTCGTCTTCTTCGTTTTCGGGTCGTACGCGTAGAGGGCATCCCCCTTGCCGATCACGCGCACGGCCAATCGCTTGCCCCACGCGGCGAGCGAGCGCGTCCAGCCGGTCTTGTCGACCTTGTGGCCGG
>CAXSEU010000507.1:0-2386 GCA_964236485.1 uncultured Lichenihabitans sp.
TGGCGCCGTAGAAGCAGCGCGCCATGGGAGAGAGTTCGGCCTCGGCGAACGGCGTGAGCGGCGGGGGCTCGACCCCGAGGAGCCTTGCCGCATGGGCGACCACATCGGGCGCCGGCGCCGGTTCGTCGTCCGTGACGTTCCAGGTCCCGTCCGCAGGCGCGCCCGAAAACACGGCCGCGATTGTCCGTCCAATGTCGTCCACATGGATGCGGTTGAAGACCTGGCCGGGCTTGTCGAGCCGCCGCGCCTCGCCTCGCCGCAGATCGTCGAGGCTGTTGCGGCCCGGGCCATAGATCCCCGAGAGCCGCAGCACCGCCACCGCCTTCCCGGCCGCGCGGCCGAGTTCGAGCCAGGCCCGCTCCACGCCGAGCCGCTCCTTGCCCCGCCGGCTCAAGGGTTCGGGCGTCGTCCGCTCGTCGATCCACTGGCCGCCGTGGTCGCCGTAGACCCCGATGGTCGATAGGTAGACAATCCGCGAGGCCCGGCTTGCCGCGATGGCCTCGCCGAAGCGCGTCAGTGCCGGGTCCTGGCCGGAAGACGGCTGCACGCTGCAGAGGATCGCGTCCGCGCCGCTCAAAGCCGCCGTGAGCCCGTCATCGAAGGCTTCCCCATCGAACAGGAAGGCTCGGATGCCTTCATTGGCGAGTTCCTCGGCCTTCTCCCGGGTTCGCACCGTGCCCGAGAGGGACCCGAAGGCGCGGGCATGGTGGCGCAGGAAATGGCCCGCGCTGTAGCCGATTCCGAAAACGAACAGCTTCACGGCATCTCCCATTCGGCGAGGACCGCCCGATCGGTCTCGGAGGCTCGTGCGTCCGCGGCCAGGCGCGTGAAAGCCGCCCGGCCGAGCAGGCGGATGCCGGCCCAGACCGCCATGGCCCGGACCAGGGGCGAGGGGTGGCCGAGGTGGTCGAGGGCGCTCCTCGCGAGCGCCGGATCGCCGGCGTTGCCGATGGCGATCAGCACGTTGCGCAAGAAACGGTCGACACCGATCCGCTTGATCGGGCTCCCCGGGAACAGGTTGCGAAAACCCTCGTCGTCGAGCCGCGCCAGCGCCTCCAGCGCCGGACTGGCGAGATCGGCCCTGGCACGGAGCTTGGCCTCGCGGCCCGTAACGGCGAACTTGTTCCATGGGCAGACCGCGAGACAATCGTCGCAGCCGTAGATCCGGTTGCCCATCAGCGGGCGGAGTTCCCGGTCGATGTGGCCCCGATGCTCGATCGTCAGGTAGGAGATGCAGCGCCGGGCGTCCAGCCTGTAGGGCGCCGGGAAGGCGCGCGTCGGGCAGGCATCGAGGCAGGCGCGGCACGAGCCGCACCGGGGCTCCGTCGGGGCATCGGGTTCGAGCCGGACGGTGGTGAAGATCGACCCGAGGAACAGCCAGGAGCCGAAGGCCGACGAGACAAGGTTGGTGTGCTTGCCGGTCCAGCCGAGGCCAGCTGCGGCGGCCAGCGGCTTTTCCATGACCGGGGCGGTGTCGACGAAGACCTTGACCTCGGCCTTGGGCCCCGCATCGCGGCGGAGCCCCGCGGCGAGTTCCTTCAGCTTGCCCTTGATGACGTCGTGATAATCGCGGTGGCGGGCGTAGACCGAGATCGATCCGGTGCCGGGGCGCGCCAGGTTCGCGAGCGGGTCGTCCTCTGGGCCATAGTTCATCCCCAGCAGGATCACCGATCCGACCGCCGGCCAGAGGCGGCGCGGTGCCGAACGGCGTTCCGCCGTCTCGGCCATCCAGCCCATGTCGCCGTGGTGCCCGCCCTCCAGCCAGGCCCGCAGGCGGGCCGCGGCTTCCGGGATCGCTTCGGGGTCGGCGACGCGGCAGAGGTCGAAGCCGAGCCCCTTGGCCCGCGCGACGAGGCGGGGCTTCAGAAATCGAGATCCGCGTAGGTCGGACTCGGCGTGATCCCCGGCACACGATCCGACAGAAGGGGACGGAAAGCCGGGCGGGATTTCACCCGCGCGTACCAGCTCCTCGCCGTTTCGTCCTCCGCCCATGGTACGTCGCCCAGGAAATCGATGCTCGACAGATGCGCCGCCGCGGCGAGGTCCGCATAGCTCAGCCGGTCCCCGGCGAGCCAGTTGCGGGTGCGGATGAGATAGCCGATGTAACGCAGGTGGTAGCGGATATTGGTGCGCGCCACCCGCACTCCATCCATGTCCGGAGCCCCGCCGCCCTGTTCGGGCGTCATGAAGCGCTTGTAGACCTTCTGGGTGATGAGGCTCGAGGAGACTTCGTCGAAGAACTTGGCATTGAACCAATCGAGCAGGCGCCGAACCTCGACCCGGCCGGCGAGGTCTTCCGGGAGCAGCCTGCGGTCGCCCAAGCCGAGGCCGCGCGTCTCGTCGAGATATTCGGCGATGGGGCCGGCGCCGGGAACCGGCATCGATC
>CAXSEU010000508.1:0-2367 GCA_964236485.1 uncultured Lichenihabitans sp.
AGGGCAGCCGCCAGGTGGCTCTTTCCCCCACCGGGTCCGCCGAACAGCAGCAGATTGGCGCCCTTGTCGATCCAGGCGTCGCCCGCTGCCAGCGCCATCACCTTGGCCTTGCTGACCATCGGGACGGCATCGAAGTCGAAGCTGTCGAGGGTCTTGCCCGGCGGCAGTTGAGCCTCGGCGAGATGACGTTCGAAGCGTCGCCTGGCGCGCTCGACCATTTCCTGTTCGGCCAGCGCCGCCAGAAAGCGGGCCGCCGGCCACCCTTCGCCCTCCGTGTCAGCCTGTTCGGCGAGCGTCGCCCAGACCGCCTTGATGGCCGGGAGGCGCAGCTCGGACAGCATGAGTTCGACGCGCGCCGTGTCGATGGAGGATGCGGTTTTCATGCCGCCTCTCCCTGGCCGGCGGCGGCGATCTCGTCATAGGCGCCCAGCGAGGCCAGGGCGATGATGACATGAGGAACATCCCTCGTCGCGGGCGTGAAGCTTGCCCGCAAGGCGTCGAGGTCCGGCAGGCGCCCGGCGTCGAGATCCCGCGTGATCATCGCGGCGAGTTCGCCCTCGCAGACCCTCTCATGCGCCGGTGCGAGCAGGCCCACCATGATGCGGCAGGCCCGCTTCTCGGTCTCCTTGGCCCGCAAGGCCCCGAAGGCGCGGGCATAGGCGGGCCGCGGGAAGAGCTGTTCACGATAGACGAGGTTCAGCAGCGCCATTGGCTTGCGGCGCAAGGCCTGGATGACGTGACGATAGTCGATGACATGGCCACGCTTGCCGCCGGGCTGCGGGCGCCCGCGCGGCAGGCTCAGCATTGGGGAGGTGCCGAGGAAGCACTCGATGCGGTCGTCGTAGAGGCGGACGCGCAGTTGATGGCCGATCAGGCGCGAGGGGACCGAGTAGAAGAACCTTGCGCAAGGAAAAGCCGCTCGACGAGGTGACACGGACCAACCTCTCTTCGTAATCCGCTGTCCGGCAGGGTGGCAGACGATTCAGCACCACCCGTTCCTGCTCGATCCGCTTGGCATGGCCGGCATTGCGGCGCCCGACGATCTCGTCGACGAAGCGACGCCAGGCCGTGAGGTCGTCGAAATCGCGCGTGCCCCGCAGCAGCAGGGCGTCCTCGATCGCCCGCTTGAGATGGCCGTGGGCGCCTTCGATCGAGCCGTTCTCATGGGCGATGCCGGCATTGTTGCGGGTGGGCGTCATGCCGTAATGGGCGTACAGGTCCTCGTAACGGCGGGTGAGGTCGGCCTCGGCGTCGCGCTCCAGATTGCGGAAGGCCGCCGAGAGACTGTCGCTGCGATGCTGCTGGGGAACGCCGCCGAGCGCCTACAGGGCGTTCTGCAGGCCTTCGGCCAGCGCCACGAAACTCTCGCCGCCGAGGACCACATGGGCGTGTTCGAAGCCCGAATAGGCCAGCCGGAAGTGATAAAGCCGATGCGCCAGAGGCAGACCGGCGATCGTCACGGCCTGTTCGGCCATGTCGGTGACACCGTGCGCTCGGGGCCATGAACGGCCCGCCAGTCGCGGATGCGGCGCTCCAGGGTGCGCCGGACGCTCGGGTCGATCTCCGGGTGGCGGCGCTGAAGCTCCTCGAAAATCGCCACCGACCGCAGCCCCGGCGCCGCCTCGAGCAAGGCGACGATCTCACCGCTCCAGACATCACCGAGCGGATCGGGCCGCCGCCGCTCGCGCGGCGTGACGGCCTCGGGGGGCGGTGTATCCTCGGAGAACCGATAGGCCGTCGCGGTCGAAAACCCGGCTTTCGCGGCCGCGAGCGATGGACGCTCGTTCATGAAAATCCTCATTTGACGGTCGGTGATGTGACGCCCGGGCAACGAATCGGCCCTCAACCTGCGAGGAAGCGATCGTCGTCCGGTCCACCACGACCGCCAGAGGCGGTCCTTCAAGAAACGCCAACGCTCATCCTGATTGACGCGAATTTCTCATCCTGATTGTCGCGCCGCACCCTGGCGTGCCGCGACAAGGCGCGCAAAACGGGCATGCCGAGTTCGCCGGCGCCCAGGATGAGAATGGAGGTGGTGTCGGAGACGCTGTCGTCTGGCATGGTCAATCTCCTGTTGCGCCGCGGGTCGGCTGCATGAAGCGAACGAGCATGATGAAGCTGAGGGCCAGCGCCGCCGCGGCGGTCAGCACCGCTGCATGCACGCCGCCGACGAAGGCGGCGAGCTGGTCGCTCGCGAGCATCGCCGCGAAGACCGCGACGCCCAGCACTCCGCCCATCTGCGCCGAGGCGTTGAGCACACCCGACGCGATACCGGTCTCCTGCGTTCCGACAGCGGCGAGGCAGGCGATCGTCAACGAGGGCACCACCAGCGCAATGCCGGGGCCGACCACCAGAAATGGCAGTCCG
>CAXSEU010000509.1:0-2359 GCA_964236485.1 uncultured Lichenihabitans sp.
AGGTCGCGGCTTTCGAGCGGGAACTGGCCGCCTTCTGCGGCGCCCGGCACGCCATCGCCTGCGCCAACGGCACGGACGCCATCGCGCTCTGCCTCATGGCCATGGAACTCCGGCCGGGCGACGCCGTGCTCCTGCCCGCCTTCACCTTCGCGTCCACGGCCGAGGTGGTCGCATGGCTGGGCGCCAGCCCGGTCTTCGTCGACATCGAGGAAGCCACCTATACGCTGGACCCGGCGGGCCTCGAACAGGGCCTCGTCGCGGCGAAGGCGGCCGGCTTGCGGCCGCGGGCCGTGATCGCCGTGGATCTCTTCGGACAACCCGCCGACTATGCGCCGATCGAGGCCTTCTGCGACTGCCATGGGCTCACGCTGATCTGCGACTCCGCGCAGGGCTTCGGCTGCACCTATCATGGGCGTTTCGCCGGGACCATCGGCACCTTCACGACCACCAGCTTCTTTCCCTCGAAGCCGCTGGGCTGCTACGGCGATGGTGGCGCGATCCTCACCGACAGCGACGATCATGCCGGACTCCTGCGTTCGCTCCACGTTCACGGCCGGGGCGCGGACAAATACGACAACGTCCGAGTCGGCATGAATTCGCGCCTCGACACGCTTCAGGCGGCGGTGCTCCTGGAGAAGATGGCGATCTTTCCCGACGAGATCGTTCAACGTCAACGGATCGCCGCGCGCTACGCCGAGGGTCTACGGGACGTCGTCGGCGTTCCCGTGGTCAGGGCGGACTGTTCGTCCATATGGGCGCAGTTCACCATCAGGGTCCTCGGAGACCGGCGCAACGCCTTCATGGCCGACCTGAAAGCCCGCAAGATCCCGACGGCAATCTACTATCCGGCACCCCTGCACCGCCAGACCGCCTATCGCCGCTTTCCAACGGTCGGCAACGGCCTTCCCGTCTCCGACCGGGCCGCGGCCGAGGTGGTCGCCCTGCCGATGCACCCCTACCTCGACGAGGCTACGCAGGACTACATCATCGCAGCCGTTCGAGAGAGCATTACAGCGTCCTGACGATCGGGCTGTCTTTTTCGCAGGCCGGACCTCTTTGCCGGATGACGTTGCCGCCCCGCTCCCACATCGACGAGATCGACCATCTCAGGGGCGTGGCGATCCTCCTGACGCTCGTTGCCCACATCAACGCCGCGCTTGTCGTTCCCGTCGCCGGGCTTACGGCCGTCTACGCCCGCGCGGAATTCTGGGGAGGGGTCTATCTCTTCTTCGTCATCTCCGGCTACGTGATCACGCGTGGCTTTGCGGCCTCGTTCGAACCCTCGAACGGCCCGTTCGTTCGGGCGTGGCGCGACTTCTACCGCCGGCGCTTCTTCAGGATCGTGCCGACCGCCCTGTTCTGGATCGGCTGCACGCTGGTCCTGGCGGGGACGTTCAATCCCGGGGGCAGCTTCGGCGATTTTCGCCGGAACCTCATCCAGGCCGGCGCCGCCGCCACCTTCACCTACAATTTCATCTTCCCCCTCTGGACCGTCGGTTTCGGCATCTATTGGTCGCTGACCTTGGAGGAGCAGTTCTACCTCGTGTTTCCCCTGGTCAGCCGGGTGCCGGCCCAATGGCGCCCCTTGCTGTTGGCCCTGCCGATCATCGCGCTCGCCTTTTTCCACCGGCCGGCCGGCAGCTTCCTCGTGTTTCTTCCGGTCGACGCGCTCTGCTGGGGATCGTTGCTGGCGCTGGCGCAACGGGCCGGACGGCTGAGGCGGCTCGAGCCGAGCTTCCTGAGCAACCCCCTGTGCCGCACGGCATCGCAGGTGCTGTCGATCCTGCTCCTGATCCTGATCCCCTCGTGGATGAAACCCTTCACCCCGACCACCAGCATCATGACGCTGGTCTGCGTCTGGATCGTGTTCTGCGCCTCGTTCGACAAGGGCTATGCGCGCCCCGTGGCGGGCGAGTGGCTGCGCGGCCTGGGCCTTGTCTCCTACTCGCTTTACCTGTGCCACCCTCCAGCGCTGCTCATGGGCCGCGAGATCGGCCTCATGCTGGGGCCGCGTCTATCGATTGGTACGGCGGGGCAGAACGTCGTCGCGGTTTCGACCGGTCTGGCGCTCACGGCGATGTTCACCCTGCTGTCCTACTGGCTGATCGAGTTCCCGACCCGTCGCTTCGGATCGCGGGCCCGGCCCGCGATCCTGCCCGCGGGGGCCCGTCGGTTCGGTCTATGACTCGCACACCGTCTGCTCGAAGGTGTACGGCCGCGGAGAACCCGCGACCGCAGGAGAGCGGAAGGCCGTGCCCTTTCAAGATCGGAAGTGCTGAGTCCTGAGTGCTCAGTGCTGAGGGAAAACGGGGACGGCGTCTCCGCGTTCGACTCGGCACTTAGCACTCAGGACTCAGCA
>CAXSEU010000510.1:0-2351 GCA_964236485.1 uncultured Lichenihabitans sp.
TGGTCGCAATCCTTGCCGAGGGCCGGCAGCCGGAGGCGGGGATGCTCGACGAGGTCGGCTATCTCATGCGAACCACGGCCGTCTACGGCAACGGCAAGTTCGGCATCGCCGATCGCGACCTGCTGGCCGGGCGGCCAGAATTCGCCGGGCCGTTCAGGGCCGAGATGCTGACCGTGTGGCTCATCCGGGCCTTCACGGTCGATCTTGCGGAACATTGCGCGGCGGTGCTCGCGCGCTCCCGCGCCGTGCGGTTGGCGCCGGACCTGCGGCGTCGGCTCGGGGTCGGCAATTCCACCGACCTCGGCATGGCCCCCTTCCTGGTCCGCCATCCGACGCTGTTGCACGCCTGGATGGTCGCGCGCGAGACGGCGCTGGCCCGCGTCCTCTCGCTGCCCTCCGTCGAGGCCCCGGCCTGGGAAGCCTTGGTTCGCCTGCTCGACGAGGCCTGCGCCGACATCGCGGGGTGGCGGACCGGTGACGCCGTCCAGTCCGCCTCGATCGAGACCTTGCGGGCGGACCTCGTTCGCCTCGCGGCCTTCGTGGCCGTGACCGACCCCGATGCGCGGTCTTGGGAGCAAACGTTCCGGTGGGCCGAGGCCCGCCTGGGGTTGGAAGCGCAGGAATACGCCGTGGGGCTGCTGATCGAGGCGCACGGCGACCTTGTGGACGACCTCGCGGACGAGATGACCGCCGACGAACGCTTCGGTACGCGGATCGAGGGGAGGGTGTCCTGCGGGGCCCTGCGCCGCGCCATCGAGGCGAGCTACGCCTGGGCGCTCGCCACCGACTATGAGGCGCCGGCCGCGCAGGCGCGCTTCTGGTACGTCTCCGCCGAAAAGCTCGAGCCGCGCCTCGGCGAGCGCTGGGAGGAGCCGGGGGCGGAGCTGGAACAGCCGCTGGCGTTCGGCCGCGACGTCGCCGGGCTCCATCGTGCCCTCGCGGCCGTCCCCGGCGCCACGTCCGTGGCCCGGTTCCTGGCCGATAACCCGAGCCAGCGTCACGTCGTCCGCCGCGTGCAGATCGCGGCCCGCTTCCCCTATGCCGAGATCCGGGGAAACCTCATCGACGCGGCGATGCGGCCGATCGACCTCTTGCGCTGCAAGCTTGCTTTCTTCGGGGCGACGCGCTTCGATCCCCGCTCCGACCGATGGCTCCGGATCAGCCTGTTCCGCGACGCGCCCTTTCCGGATGAAACCGTCGGCCGCGCCGCCGCGGACGCCCCGGCGTGCTAAAGCGGCATGATGTGGTGGCATCGCTGAACGAAGTGGAGGCGCTCGCCGCCAAGGCGGTGCGCGGGGCGGGGGCCGGGTGGGGGGTCGCGGACGATGTTGCCCGCGCGGTCCGATGGATGGCGGAGCGGCGGTTCGACTGGAGCGCTCCGCTGTTGCGGCTTCTTGGTGACGCGGCCGGCCTAGGGCGCCTTGGCGGCGTCTTCGAGGTCGCCGACCTCTTCCCGGGCGCGGATCCCGGCGAGGAGTGGCACGTCGGCGCCTGCGAGCCGATCTGGGCCGTGGCGATCCTCTCCGCGGCCCTGCACAGCGGCGCCTTGACCCTGGATCTCGCCTGGGACGGCGCCCTCATGCGCCTGCGGCCGGACGGCGGCGCCGGCGCGCGAACGCCTTGGGCAGGGCTCGAGACGCTCGGGCCGCGATCAATCGGCATCAAGGCGGGATCGGCGATGCCGGCGCTGCCGTATGGAATGACGACGGCGCCCGGGCGGCGGCCCGTGTCCCGCGCCGCGTGGGACGTCATCGAGAGCTATGCGGCGCGCACCTATGTGGCCGCCTCGGCCCGATCCCGCACCGCAGGCGCGGGGGGCGAGCGCATCGACGCGGATTAGAACCCCCGCATGGAGGTCAAGATAGGTGGGGCGCGCCGCAGGCTTAGTGATGTCATTCAGATCGAGACGGGCGATCCATTGGCATGACTTATCCGCCCACGTGGAGTTTAGCCTCTGATCGCCTACCTACAGCCGGCATAATCAGCACTCCAGCAGTCGCGAATTCACACCGCAAAGGAAGCCATCATGGACATCAAACGGAGCGGTTCCACACCTTCAGGCAAGGGGCCTTCCGCGTATTTCACGGGAACGGTCCGGATCGACGCTCCGTTCAATGGTGAAGAGCCTTCTCGCGTGGGGGGTGCGACCGTGACGTTCGAGCCGGGCGCCCGTACGGCCTGGCATACGCACCCGTACGGCCAGACGTTGATCGTCCTCTCCGGCCTCGGCTGGGCGGGGCGCGAGGAAGGCCCGGTCGAGGAGATCAGACCAGGGGACATCGTCTGGTTCGCGCCGGGGGAAAAGCATTGGCACGGCGCGGCGCCTGCGACGGCCATGACGCATATTGTTA
>CAXSEU010000511.1:0-2346 GCA_964236485.1 uncultured Lichenihabitans sp.
GTTGCCGGCATGGCCGGTCAGGCCGCGGCGATCCTGGCCGGCATCGGCTTGGCGCCCACCCTGGGAGACCAGCTCTGGGACACCGCGTTCCTGGTGCGGGACGACAGCATCCCGGGGCGGGTGCTGCGCGCGCTGATCGGTTATTCCGACCGGCCTTCGGGCATCCAGGTCCTGACCTTCGCGGTCACGCTGGCCCTCTTCCTGGTCGCGAACCGCATCGTCCGATCCCCCGCGCGGCCCAGGCCCGCGGCCGCGACATCATGAAAGGCTCCATCATGATGCGTCCGATCGCAGGCGCGCTGGCCTGCCTTGTCCTGGCCGGCCCCCTCCAGGCCCGGGAGGTCTACGTCGGCGGCCCCGTCCAGCACGAGGACATGGAGATCGTCGCCAATTATCTCGTCGGGATCGAAATGGCGCCGATGTCGCCCGGCATGGAGCACGGGGACGACGTCATCCATCTCGAGGCGGACGTGCATGCCACCGCGGAGAACAGGATGGGCTTCCCGGACGGGGCTTGGATACCAGCGCTCACCATCGGCTACACCTTGCGGCAGGAGGGCACCGACTGGCACCGCACGGGCGTGCTTCGAGCCATGACGGCCAAGGACGGCCCGCATTATGCCTGGAACGTGAGCATGAACGGGCCCGGCAAGTACAAGCTGACCTATCGGTTCGCACCGCCCGAAGCACCAGGTTTTCTGCGCCACGTCGACGAGGAAAGCGGGGTCCCGTCCTGGTGGGCGCCCTTCGAGGAAAGTTTCGCGTTCGATTATCCGCAGCGGTAGCGCCGCGCCGAACCGTCGCGGCCACGCGCGCCGCCCGCTGCTGTGCGGTCCGACGCCGCTTTCGTCCGGGACAGCCGGGGGGCGCCAGCAGGACGACACGGGCTGGAGGAAGGTTCTGGAATGTTAACGTTTTTGAATTCAAGTCGTTGCTGGTCAGTGCCTTCCACGGGCGTCGGTGCCCTGCAACGAACAAGGTCCGCGCGATGTTTGGCTTCCGGTCGGCTGCGGTGGCAGATCATGATGCTGTGCTGCGCTCGCTCGGGTGCTCGCTCGCCATCATCGAGTTCGATCCGACAGGGACGATCCTGACCGCCAACCCAAATTTCTGCCAGGTCATGGGTTACGAACTCGCGGAGATCCAGGGCCAGCATCACAGCCTCTTCGTCGAACCGAACTACGCGGGCAGCCCCGCGTATCGCGACTTCTGGGTCAAGCTCGGTCAGGGCGAATTCGACGCACGGGAGTACAAGCGGCTGGCCAAGGGAGGGCGCGAGGTCTGGATCCAGGCTTCCTATAATCCCGTGCCGAACGCCAAAGGCATCGTGACCAAGGTCGTGAAGGTCGCAACCGACATCACGGCCGAAAAGCTCAGGAATGCCGAGTTCGAAAGCAAGCTCGAGGCCATCTCCCGGGTTCAGGCCGTCATCGAATTCACCCTCGAGGGCGAGATCATCACCGCGAACGAAAACTTCCTCGCGGTACTGGGTTACAGCCTCGAGGAGATCCGAGGTCGCCATCACCGGATGTTCGTCGAACCTGGCTACGCGCAATCGAGCGAGTACCAGGAATTCTGGCGGAAACTGAACAGCGGCGAGGCGACCTCCGCCTCCTTCAAGCGGGTGGGAAAGGGTGGCAAGGAGGTCTGGATCCAGGCCTCCTACAACCCGATCTTCGACATGAACGGAAAAGTCTTCAAGGTCGTCAAGTTCGCCAACGATATTACGGATCTTACGGAAATAGCGGCGGGTCTGTCGCGACTGGCCGACAGCAATCTCGACCAGCGCATCGAAAAGGTCTTCGCGCCGACCTTCGAGAAGTTGAAGGTCGACTTCAATCTCGCGCACGACAACCTCAGATCCACGCTCCTGGAGGTCTCCGAGAGCGCCGGCCTGATCCAAGCGGGAACGCAGAAGATCTCCGCCGCGTCCGACGACCTTTCGCACCGGACGGCCGAACAAGCCGCGAGCCTCGAAGAGACGGCGGCGGCGCTCGACGAGATCACGGCCACCGTGCGGAAATCGGCGGAAGGCGCGAGCCATGCGAGGCAGGTGGTCGCCACCGCGGACGATGACGCCAAGAAGAGCGCGGTGGTCGTGCGCGAGGCGGTCGAGGCCATGGACGCCATCGCGAAGTCCGCCCAGCAGATCGGCCAGATCATCGGCGTGATCGACGAGATCGCGTTCCAGACCAATCTCCTGGCACTCAACGCCGGTGTCGAGGCGGCTCGCGCCGGGGACGCAGGCCGCGGCTTCGCCGTGGTGGCGTCCGAAGTTCGTGCCCTGGCACAGCGGTCCGCCGATGCGGCAAAAGAGATCAAGTGTCTGATCTCCGCCTCATCCAC
>CAXSEU010000512.1:0-2329 GCA_964236485.1 uncultured Lichenihabitans sp.
GCCTCGCTGGCGGTCTTTTGCTGGGCGGCTTCGGCCTGCGCGGCGGCGAGCGAGTCCTTGCAGGTGTTGAGGCTGGCTTGCACGGATTCGTCGTCGGCCGTCAGCTCTTTGATCTTGAGCGGCAGCCAGCGGATCCACGTCGACGCCAACGACGTAGGGTCGGGCTTCTACCGAGCCATTCTGGAGATCGACGGAACCGAGGCCGCGCGGATCGGCCTCATCAACCGGTCCGTCCCGAATGGCAGCGTCGCCGCCGAGGCAAGTGCGCTGGCGCAAACCGTGGCGAGCGGCCCCACCGAGGCGTTTCGCCTGTCGAAAGAGGTCTTGCTTGCCGGCGGCGACTTCGAGGCCATGCTGGTCCACGAGGGGCGGCAACTGAAAAAAGTATTCGCGACCGCCGACCTGCAGGAAGGCCTCCAAGCCTTCTTGCAGCGCCGTGTTCCGGTGTTCGTTGGACGCTGATTGATCCACCTCGTCCACACTTCAACCGAGAGATGAAATGACCGAAGCCTACATCCTGGACGCCGTTCGAACACCGCGCGGACGGGGCCGCGCCAGCGGCAGCCTTCACGAAGTGGCGCCGGTCCGGCTCGGTGCCGCGGTCCTGCAAGAACTGCGGGACCGCAACCACCTCGACACCTCCAAGGTGAGTGACGTCATCATGGGTTGTGCCAGCCCGGTGATGGAGCAGGCCGCCGACATCGGCAAGGCGGCAGTCCTTGCGGCGGGCTACGACGAAGCGGTCCCTGGCATCCAGATCAACCGGTTCTGCGGTTCGGGTCTCGAAGCCTGCAATTTCGCTTCTGCGCTGGTCAAGGCCGGTCAGGCCGAACTGGCGATCGGCGGTGGGCTGGAGAGCATGTCGCGGGTTCCCATGGCCGCCGGGGTGGGGCCGTGGATCACTGACCCGCAACTGACCATACCGAATCGCATCGTTCCGCAGGGGGTGTCGGCCGATCTGATCGCGACCCTGTATGGCTACAGCCGGCACGACGTCGATGCCTATGCGGTCGAGAGCCAGCGCCGCGCCGCCGCGGCGTGGGCCGAGGAGCGGTTCGCCAAGTCGGTGGTGCCGGTACGCGACATCAACGGGCTGCCGATTCTCGAGCGCGACGAGCACGTGAGGGGCGACACCACGCTTGATTCGCTCGGGAAGCTGGAAGCGTCCTTCTCGGTCATGGGCGAGAAGATGGGATTCGACGCGATGGCGCTCCACCGCTATCCGCAACTGGGCGCAATCGAACACGTGCACCACGCCGGCAACTCGTCGGGCATGGTCGACGGCGCCTCGGCGGTGCTGATCGGCACCAAGGAAGGTGCGCAGCAGCAGGGCTTGCGCCCGCGGGCTCGCGTGCTCGCCTTCGGGACCGTCGGCTCCGAACCGACCATCATGCTGACCGGCCCCGCCCCGGCCGCGGAAATGGTCCTCAAGCGCGCTGGACTGTCTGCCAGCGACGTCGATCTGTTCGAGTGCAACGAGGCATTCGCCGCGGTGGTCCTTCGCTTCATGGAGGCGTTGAACGTGCCGCACGACAAGGTCAACGTGAACGGTGGAGCGATTGCCATGGGCCATCCGCTGGGTGCCACCGGAGGCATGCTGCTCAGCACGCTGATCGACGAGCTGGAGCGCCGCGATCTGACCACGGGCCTGGTCACGATGTGTGTCGGCGGTGGCATGGGCTCGGTCATGTTGATCGAACGCGTCTGAGCGCAAGGAGAACAAATGATCGAATACCGAGTCGACGCAGACGGCATTGCGACCCTCACCTGGAACGTGGCCGACCGGCCGATGAATGTCCTGAACCCGGCTTCCATTGCAGCGTTCGATGACGCCGTGGAAAAGAGCATCGCCGATCCTGCTGTCAAAGGCGTCATCGTGACGTCGTCGAGACCCGAGTTCGTTGCCGGCGGCGACCTTGCGTCGATCCGCCATATCGCGACGGCCGAGGAATCGATGGCGAGTTCGGGCCCGTTCAGTCGCACCTTGCGTCGGCTGGAGACATGCGGCAAGCCATTCGTGGCGGCGATCAACGGCACCGCACTCGGCGGTGGCCTGGAGATCGGCCTGGCCTGCCATCGCCGGATCGTGGCCGACGACCCGAAGATCCAACTGGGTTTGCCGGAAGTCACTCTCGGATTGCTGCCCGCCGCCGGCGGCACCCAGAGGTTGCCGCGAATGATCGGCGTCAAGGGCGCGTTGCCGTTCTTGCTGGAGGGCAGGAAGGCAACGCCGGCTCAGGCCCTGGAGGCCGGTATCGTCGACGAGGTGGTGCCGGCGACCGATCTGCTGGCGCGGGCCAAGGCCTGGCTGCACACCGACGGCCAGCAG
>CAXSEU010000513.1:0-2327 GCA_964236485.1 uncultured Lichenihabitans sp.
ATGATGCTCATTGTTGCGTTGCTCCGGGAGAGGGGGACGCGCTGGTATAGGACAGCCGCGGCCTCGGTCCTATATGGCGCCTCGGAGAAACCGCGACAATCCGTACTTTTCCCGAACCTATCGTCGGACCGACCCGGTCGGCGGCTCTTCCGAGTTCCGCCTTGGCGTGCGTCTGGCCACTAGACGAGCCGTCCCGTGCTGGCGCCGACAAGGAGGATCACCCCGATCAATCCACGGTAGATGACGAACGGCCATGCCGAGAAGCGCTCCAAGATGCGCATCAGCAGCGCGATGGCCAGGAAGGCCGAGAGGGACCCGACGATCAGTCCGACGGCCAGGACGGACCAGCCCTGGGCGTCGAGATGCGCCTTGTGCAGCTCGTAGAGTTCCTTGAGCCCGGCGAGCGCGATGGCTGGCAGGCCGAGCAGGAAGGAGAAGCGCGCCGCCTCCTCCCGCTTGAGGTCGAGGAACAGGGCCGCCGTGAGCGTCGATCCGGAGCGTGACACCCCGGGGATCAGCGCGCCGACCTGCGCGACGCCGACCACCATGGCA
This sequence comes from uncultured Lichenihabitans sp., assembly GCA_964236485.1. Classification (GTDB taxonomy): domain Bacteria; phylum Pseudomonadota; class Alphaproteobacteria; order Rhizobiales; family Beijerinckiaceae; genus Lichenihabitans. Next base: position 553 of record CAXSEU010000513.1, read on the forward strand.
TCGAAGAGGGTCATGCCGGTCATCACCCTGCGATGCTGGCAATAGACTTCCGCGATGGCGAGCAGGATCGCCATGACGATGCAGGACACCCCGATGACCTCGAGGCTGCGCAAGGAGGAGCCGCAGGCATTGAGCCGCGAGGATAGCAGCAGCCCCGCGACGGTGATCGGGACCGTGGCGAGGACGATCCAGATCACGAAGCGGAAGTCCCAGGCGGAAAACCTGCCCCGCAGGGCGGCCCGCAGGGCACCGCCGCCGATGCCGCCGATATCCTTCCAGAAGTAGACCGTGACGGCCGCCAAAGCCGCCAGCTGCATGGCCGCGGAGAAAGCGGAACCCGGATCCTGCCATCCGAGCAGCGACGGTACGATCCTCATATGCGCCGTGGACGAGATGGGCATCAGCTCGGTAAGCCCCTGGACGACGCCGAGAACCGCGACCTTGGCATAGCCCAGGGTGGCAAATCCCGTGTCCAGCCCGTCGGTACAGCCGTTGGCCATCGTTCGCTCCGTCGGGAACGTCGCTCGGCGCCCTGCCGAATCGCTCCGCATCCTGTTTGTCGGGAACGAAGCCCAAGATCAACGTCACGAGTGACTTGCGTCGTCGACCTCTGTTGCGCGGGCGCATCTGGGTAATCTCCCAAGCCGCCCTACATACAGAATTCCAGGCGTATCGCACTGCGACGAGGCGCGGGGCGGCGCATACGGCTACCTCATAGGAACCCCTACCATGGCATCCAGCCTGATTTTTCGCGGATCCATCGTTGTCGGGGCCGGCATGATGGCGACCTCGGTGTGGCTCGTCGGCGTCGCTCAGGCGGCCGATGTCCACGTGCGCGGCGACGTCACGGCCGTCGACGGCTCGGTCGTCAAGATCATGACCCGAGAGGGCAAGGCCGTCTCTCTCGACCTGGCCGAGGGTTGGAAGATCATCGGCGTGGCGAAGGGTTCCCTGGCGGAGATCAAGCCGGGAAGCTTCATCGGCACCGCGACCCTGCCCGGCGCGGCCGATGCCATGAGTGCTCTCGAGGTCCTGGTCTTCCCGGAGGGTATGCGGGGCACGGGCGAAGGCCACTATCCCTGGGACCTTCAGCCCAGGACGATGATGACGAACGCCACGGTGAGCAGTGCCGTCAAAGGTGTCGACGGCCAGACCGTGACCCTGGCCTACAAGGGCGGGGAGAAGAAGGTCACCATCAAGGAGACGACCCCCGTCGTTCAGATCGTGGACGCCAGCAAGGACGATGTGAAACCCGGCTCGAAGGTCTTCATCTCGACCCCGTCGTCCGAGGACGGCGGCAAGCTCGCCAAGGGCGCCATTCTGGTCGGCAAGGACGGCATCACGCCGCCGATGTGACCCCGAGACCGGAACGCCGGTTCCGGCGCTTCAGTTCGTCAGGACCATGCCCTTGCTCACCGTGCTGTCGACCTTCGAACAGGCGACCGTGTAGGCGGCGTCGTTGAAATCCTTGTCGTCGGTGGGGCCGCCCATGTCGTTCCAGAAGAAGTGCAGCGTCTGGCCCGACGAGTCGACGCAACTCACCGATCCGTTAGCCGGAGACGTGCCCGGGCAGGCGCCCGAAGAGGGCGAGCCCGTCGTGGTCAGCACCTGCAGACTGCAGTCTGCCGTCACCGTGGGATAGGCGAGCTTGCTCGGAGGCGGCATGTGGGACCAGAAATAGTGCGTACTGCCCTGCGATCCGCCATATTGGTTGTAGCCGTAGCCGCTACCGACGGGGGTGGAGCACTGGGCTTGATGGTGCTGGGTGACGCAGG
>CAXSEU010000514.1:0-2309 GCA_964236485.1 uncultured Lichenihabitans sp.
CGCCCTGAGGATCATCGCCGATCCGGCGGAGCGGTTCCTACCGCATGCGGCCACGGCCGGAATGCGCCCGGACGGGTCGACCGACGTCGCCGCGGTTCTCCGCGCCTTGGCCCGCAAGCCTGGCGATCTGCCGGCGCTGTTGCGAACAGCCTTCGACGCGAGGGCTGCCTTTTCGGCGTTGAAAACCAACCGCAACAACTTGAGCTCGCTCTTCGGCTTCAACGAGCCTCGCGTGGGAGCGACCCGCGAAGGCCTTTTCGGCCTGACCCTGGGCGTCGACCTCGAAGGTTTATAGGCGCTCGGCGGCGGCAGTGTGGAACTGCCGGCGGAAAGCTCCTAAGCGGCTCTCAGCAGAGGGCCGAAGAGGCGCCGGAGGAACTGGCGCGAGAACTGCCAGGATTTCTCGGCGGCGAGCGCGTTCAGTAATCGACTTGCGTCAGAAAAAGCCCTGCGGCCGGCGCCACTGTGCCGCAGCGGGCGCGGTCCCTTGCGTCTAAAGCGGCGCCAAGGTCATCCGGTGTCCATGATCCGAGGCCGACCTGCACCAGGGAGTCTACCATCGAGCGCACCTGGCGGTGCAGGAAGGACCGCGCATGAACGCGGATCGACATGCGCTCACCGTCCTGGTCGACGTCGAAGCCCTCCAGCGTGCGGACCGGGCTCGAGGCCTGGCACTCGCTGTCACGGAACGTCGTGAAGTCGTGCCGGCCGAGCAGCGTCAGGGCACCCTGGCGCATGGCCTCGGGGTCAAGGGGCCGCCTGACCAGCCAGGCGTGACCGCGCTCAAGGCCGAGGGGCGCGCGGCGGTTGACGATGCGGTAGACATAGTGCCGACGGATGGCGGAAAACCTCGCGTCGAACGTCTCCCCAACCTCCGCGACCTTCAGGATGGCGATCGGATGCGGCTTCAGCCTCGCATTGACCGCGTCCCTCACGCTGTCGACGCGATAGGGCTTCTCGATATCGAGGTGAGCCACCTGCCCGGTCGCATGGACACCCGAATCGGTACGCCCGGCGCCCCGCAGCGTGCCAGGCCGACAGCCGAGCGCGGCCGCAGCGGTTTCGATCGCCTCCTGGATGGAGAGACCGTTGGCTTGCCTCTGCCAACCCACGAAGGGCGTGCCGTCATATTCGATGATGAGCTTGTAACGCGGCATGGTTCACGCGGGGCCGAGGCTGACCCCTGCCCCAAGCTGCATACCGGGCGCGATTCGCGTGCCGCGCAGGAATTCCTCGCCCGACATCGGCGCCCTGCCGGCCCGCTGCACCTGACGCAGCGCCACAGCACCGGTGTCGCATGCGACGGTCAGCGGCTCGGCCAGCACCTCGCCGGGAACCCCCGCCCCGCCCTCAACCCCGGCACGCAACACCTTGACGCGTTCGAGACCCCGACCAAGGTCGACCTCGAAGAAGGCGCCCGGGAAAGGCGACAACCCGCGGATCCGGTTCGCGACCTCGGCGGCGGGCCGTGTCCAATCGATTCGGGCTTCCGCCTTGCCGATCTTCCCCGCATAGGTGACCCCCTCCTCGGGCTGCGGCCTGAAGGTCAGCGTGCCTCGGCCCAGCGCCCCGACGGCCCGGCCCATGAGGTCGGCACCGATGGGCGCCAGCGCGTCGTGAAGGTCGCCCGCCGTCATCTCCGGCCCGATCGTCAGGCGCTCTTCCATGGCGACCGGCCCCGTATCGAGCCCCGCCTCCATCCGCATGACCGCGACACCCGACTCGGCATCGCCCGCCATCACGGCACGCTGGAGCGGTGCCGCGCCCCGCCAGCGCGGCAGGAGCGAGGCGTGCAGGTTGAGGCAGCCGAGCGGCATCGCCTCGAGGATCGCCGGGGGCAGCAGCATGCCATAGGCGACCACAATGGCAAGTTCGGCGTGGAACGCGCCCAGGGTCTCGGCAGCATCCCCGGTCTTGAGGCTCCTGGGGCTCAGCACCGGGATGCCGAGCTTCTGCGCCAGGGCATGCACCGGCGAGGGCTTTTCGATCATACCCCGCCCAGCCGGCGCCGGGGCGCGGGTGTAGACCGCCGCCACGTCATGATTCTGGCCCACGAGTTCGGCCAGGGTCGAAACCGCGAAAGCCGGCGTTCCCATGAACACGATGCGCATCTCGAGCCTCTACGCGGCGGGCTCCGGCGCGTGAGGCGGCCTGCGCTCGCGCGGGGCACGCTCCCCCTCCCGGGGGTTGAAGGGCTTGCCGTCTTCGGCAGCCTTGCGGGCCGCCTTGACGAACCGGCGCAGGACGCGCTCGCGCTTCAGCCGGGAGATATGATCGACGAAGAGCACGCCGTTGAGATGGTCGATCTC
>CAXSEU010000515.1:0-2303 GCA_964236485.1 uncultured Lichenihabitans sp.
CCAACCTCGTCTACGCCAAGGGACTCTACGATCTCGCCATGTCGGCGGACGCCCCCGACCTCTGCGCCGCCTCCGACGGCGACGGCGACCGCAACCTCATCATCGGGCGCGGCATCTTCGTGACCCCTTCGGACAGCCTCGCGGCCCTGGCGGCCGACGCGCATCTCGCGCCCGGCTACGCGCGAGGGCTGGCGGGCATCGCCCGATCCATGCCGACGAGCCGCGCCGCCGACCGGGTCGCCAAGGCCAAGGGGATCGGTATCTACGAGACGCCGACGGGCTGGAAGTTCTTCGGCAACCTGCTCGACGCCGGAATGGCGACGATCTGCGGCGAGGAGAGCGCCGGCACGGGCTCGAACCACGTGCGGGAGAAGGACGGACTCTGGGCGGTGCTGCTCTGGCTCAACATCCTTGCGGTGCGCCAGGAGAGCGTCGCCGCGATCATGCGCGGCCACTGGGCGACCTATGGCCGCAACTACTACGCCCGGCACGACTACGAGGAGGTAGACTCGGCCGGCGCGAACGCGCTGGTGAAGGCGCTCCGGGACAAGCTCCCGACTCTGGCCGGTCAGCGCTTTGGCAAGCTCGAGGTGCGAGAGGCGGACGATTTCGCCTATCACGACCCCGTGGACGGCTCGGACTCGGCCCATCAGGGCATGAGGATCCTGTTCGCCGACGATTCACGCATCGTCTATCGCCTGTCCGGCACCGGGACCGCGGGCGCGACCCTGCGGGTCTACATCGAGCGGTTCGAGCGCAATCCCGCGGCCCTCGACCTCGAAACCGGCGCGGCCTTGAGCGACCTCATCGCCCTGTCGCGCTCGCTGGCGGCCATCGAGCGCTATACGGGAAGAGCCGAGCCTTCTGTCATCACCTGAACGCCGTCTCGCCGCCATGGCGGGCAGCCCGGCATCTTCAAGGTCCGCTGCCCGAACTCCGGTGGCGCGCTCTCAAAGACCTGTGAGGTCGTCCTTTCGTTGGGTGCGACGACATCGAGCCTCGATGTCGTCGGCCGTGATAAAGGTACGTACGAACCTGGACGGGCGCATCCGACAGTTGGTCCGGACGGTGAACTGCCGCTATAGGATCGAACGACGATCTCGCTGAGGACGGTGCCGGAACTATGGACAATTCCGTCGATCGTCCCTTGACCTCGGGTTCGCCCGAACCGCTCGGCGTCACGCCCGACCGGAGCGGCGCAAACGTCGCGGTCTACTCCGCCCATGCCGAGGCCATCGAATTCTGCCTCTTCGACGCAAAGGGCGAGGCCGAAATCGCGGCGATCCGCCTGCCCGAGCGGACCGGCGACGTGTTCCATGGCCATATCGGCGGCGTCGCGCCCGGCGCCCGCTACGGTCTCCGCGCCTACGGGCCCTTCGCACCCCACGAGGGTCACCGCTTCGACCCCTCGAAGCTTCTGGTCGATCCTTACGCGCTCGCGCTCGACCGGCCCTTCCACCTGCATCCATCGATGACGACCTCGCTCTCGTCCGGCGGCACGCCTGAGCCCGTGGACAGCGCGCCCTTCATGCCGAAGGCGATCATCGGTCGACCGGAGGCGGCCAAACCCTGGACCGGGGCACCGCCGTGGGAGCGGACCAGCATCGCCGAACTCCACGTCCGCGGCTTCAGCATGCGCCATCCCGGCGTTCCGGCCGAGTTGCGCGGCACCTGGGCCGGGCTGGCCTCGCCGGCCGGAATCGAGCATTTCACCCGGCTGTGCATCTCCTCGATCGAGGTCATGCCCGCCGCCGCCTGGATCGACGAGCGCCACCTCGGGCCGCTGGGGCTCACCAACTACTGGGGCTACAATCCGGTCGCCTTCATGGCGCCCGACCCGCGCCTCGCTCCCGGCGGCTGGGCGGAAGTCCGCGCCGCCTGCGCGGCCCTGAACGCTGCCGGCATCGAGGTGCTGCTCGATGTCGTCTTCAACCACACGGGGGAGAGCGACGCGCTCGGCCCGACCCTGTCGCTGCGCGGGCTCGACAACGCGAGCTACTTCCGGCTCGATCCCGGCGATCCCGCCGTCTACGTCAACGATGCCGGCTGCGGCAACATCCTCAAGGCCGACAACTGCCCGGTGGTGCGCCTCGTGCTGGACGCCCTGCGGGCATGGGCGGAGTTCGGCGGGCTCAACGGCTTCCGGTTCGATCTGATGACCACCTTGGGGCGCCGCGCCACGGGCTTCGATCCCGCCGCGCCGATCATCGCCGCCATCGAACAGGACCCTCTGCTCCGCAGCTTGAAGCTGATCGCGGAGCCTTGGGACATCGGCCCCGGCGGCTACCAGGTGGGCAACTTCC
>CAXSEU010000516.1:0-2300 GCA_964236485.1 uncultured Lichenihabitans sp.
CCTATGTGCAGGATTACGTGCCGCCCGCGACGACCCTCGGCATCGCGCCAGGCCGCTTCGTGGCCGAAGCCGCTTGGCCGAGCCCCGGCATCGTCGAGCGTGTCCTCGGCCTCGCGCCGGGACAACTCGTCGACGCGAAGAGTTCGGGCGCCGCGCAAGAAATCAGGTCGCCGCTGTGGACCGGCACCGCTTGCGGCGAATGGATGGGAACCGGCGTCGCGGGCGAACAGCCCGCCGACCAGCGGATCGACGACGGCTTCTCGCTCTGCTTCGACACGGCGCCGCTCGAGGCCGACGTCGAAATCCTCGGCAATCCCGCGCTCGAACTTCAGCTCAGCAGCGACAAGGCGCAGGGCCAGATCGCGGTCCGGCTTTGCGATGTCGCGCCGGATGGTTCATCGCTGCGGGTGAGCTACGCGGTGCTGAACCTCAGCCATCGGGACGGTTCGGCCGAGCCCCGGCCCCTGCGGCCCGGAGAGGTGACGGCGATCCGGCTGCCGCTGAAATTCTGCGGCCACGGTTTTCCTGCCGGCCATCGGGTCAGGGTCGCGATCTCGACCGCCTATTGGCCGTTGATCTGGCCGGCCCCGGAAGCCGCGACCCTGACGATCTCCATGGAAGGCAGCCGGTTGATTCTGCCGGTGCGGCAGCCATCCGGCGGCGATCCCGAGGTGCGTTTCGGCCCTCCACGGCACGGGCCCAAGGCGCCGGTCAGCATCGTGGGGGAGGGTGGGCTGGAGCGAAGCGTCGGCTTCGACCTCGTATCCGGGGTTGCCACCTATCGGACCGTGGGGAAGGGGGGGCTCTTCGGCGAGGGCGTGCAGCGCTGGGACGAGATCGGCACCGCGCTGTCGCATGACCTCGAGCGTCACCTCACGATTTCCGCCGAGGATCCGCTTTCGGCCAGGGCGACGATCGAGCAGAGCTACACGATGGGCCGCGACGGCTGGGCCGTCCGCCTCGAGAGCACCGCGACGCTCAGCGGCGACGCCACGCATTTCCGCATCAGCGGCACCCTCAGGGCCTTCGAGAACGGCGCGCTGGTGCGCACGCGCGAATGGGACGAGCGGATTGCGCGGCGCAACCTCTGAGGCGCCTCGGCCGGCGGCTCGTCAGGTCAGGCGGCAGTGCGCGGGGAAAGCAGGTCGGCCAGCCCGATGTTGCGGAACAGCTCGCGGCGGACGCGATCCGCCACCCCGTTGACGACCTCGGCGCCGTCCTGCGAGGGGTCGATATGGACCCGGAAGGGACGCTTGCCGAACGGCGCGTCGACCACACGGACGATGGCGCGCGCCACCTCGGCCGGGTCGGCATCCCCAGGCTCCAGGGCCGCAAGCCCTTTCAGCGCCTTGTCGCCGACCCCCGCATAGGGGCCGTTCTCGTATTCCGCCATCCGGGCGGCGTCGGCCGGCTTGCCGGCGTTGGCGAAGTGGCTGGTGCCCTTGGTAAAGGCTCCAGGCACCACGATCGTGGTCTCCACGCCCCATCGGGCCAGTTCGCCCGCGTAGGAGACCGCGAGGGCATCCATCGCCGCCTTGGCGGCGAAACAGGGTCCCAGAAAGGGCGGCGTGCCGCCACGGGTCGAGCTCGAACCCACCCAGACCAGCAGGCCCCGGCCCTGGCCCCGCATGGGCGGCAAGGCGGCGCGGTTGACGCGTTGCGTGCCCAGCACGTTGACGTCGTACTGCTCGGCCATCTGATCCGGCGTGAAAGCCTCCGCCGGGCCGTAGACCATGTGGCCGGCGTTATGGACCACGACATCGAGGCGCCCGGCATCCGCTAGCACATGGCCCACGGCCGCTGCGACCGAGGCATCCGACAGCACGTCGAGCTCGACCGTGTGAAGGTCTGCGCCGTGTTCCCCAGCCCACGCCGCGGCTTCGGCCGTGCGAGGGGCGTTTCGCCCCGCGGTGTCCAGCATCGAGGCATAGACGGTGTGGCCGGCCTCAGCCAGCGCACGGGAGGTCATGAGGCCGAAACCCGAGGAGGCGCCGGTGACGAGGATGACCGATCTGGGCATGGTGGGGTAGCTCCTACGCAGCGGGGACGGGTCTCGGCAGGGTAGCGGACGCCGGTGGAAGAGATGGGATCAGATGATCCCGCCATTGGCGCGAAGGGTCTGGCCATTGACCCAACCGCCGTCCGGCCCGACCAGGAAGGCGACCGCCGCGGCGATGTCGTCCGGCTGACCCAGGCGGCCCAGCGGGGCGGCCTTGGCCATGGCATCGATCGCGGCCTGCGGCTTGCCGTCGAGGAACAGCTTGGTCGCCAAGGGCCCGGGGCGATGGCGTTGACCGTGA
>CAXSEU010000517.1:0-1722 GCA_964236485.1 uncultured Lichenihabitans sp.
ATGGAGCGGTTCGGCCTATTGCCGAAGGCCGCAGTTCCTGAGGCCGTTCTTCCGGTACCTGCGCCAACGCCAGACGAGCCGGAGGAGAAGGACAATGGCGGCGAGGCAGATGTCCCGGCCGCGCCAAGCAGGCCGCCACGGGCGCCACTCACCCTTCTGCCCGCGCCCACGCAGTCGCCCGACCAATTGCGATCGCTTTACCACCCCGCTTCCTACGATCCAGCACCGTCGCTCCGTCGCGCCGGCGTGATCCCGGTTTCGCTTGCGTCCGAGAGCAAGATCATAGTCGCCATCCAGAATGCCGTCAGCACCGGCACCTACGAGGGCATGATGCGGCTTTTGGACTACGGCCGGTCCGGCACCTTCATGGATGCCAGCTACACGACAGGCCGGGATGGCGGCGCGGGAGCGAGCGCCGGTAGCGGCCGGCCGGGCGGGTTCAACTTGCCGAGTCGCGGCGGTCCGGAGATCCAGGAGCCTGGTGCGCAGGGGCGTCGGCGCGCTGAGACGCTGGGACCGGGTACCGATGGAAGCACGCGTTTCCATGCTCGCGGCGGCGGGTTGACGGATGCGGGTCGGGAACGCGTGAATTCCTGGATGAACTTTTTCATGCGGGGCGCGGACGAAGGCGGGATGGGCTTGCCGCGGAACAAGGCGGCGGCCATGGTCGGCATGATGCAAGGGGAGAGTGGGCAGAACCTCAACCCGAACATCGAGCACTATGACGTCAACGGTCCGAGTGGCGGTACGGCACAATGGCATGATGTCGACGGCAGGCCTGGAGGTCGGCTATCAGCGCTTAAGGCGTTCGCTTCCAAGATGGCCAAGGATTGGCGAGACGTCGGCGTACAGCAACAGTTCTGGAAGCACGAGGCTCAGACCTCTCACCGGGGCGCATGGAACGCTATCGTGCAGGCGCCAGATGGGCCCTCGGCATTGCGCCAGGGCATCGAGAAGTTCGAGGTCCCAGCGGACGCCGGCGGCGAGTACCGCAAACGTCTGCCGAACTATTCGCGAATCATGAAAGGCGATTTTGATCAAGCTCCCCAGAGCGACTACGCCGACGAAAGCCGTCGGGGCCTGGCACGGGCCCAGAGTCGGCTTCTTCCCCGAATGCCAAAGCCGCAGGTCGAGCCTCAACTCGATGGCATTCAGGCCATGAACGGCAGGCCGGACATCGACATGTCCGGTATCCACGAAGCGATCCACCATGTCCGAACCCTGAAAGCCGAGCTGGCTTCCCTCAACGGGCAGAGCCACGTGAAAATCCACCACACGGAAGAGCGGAGCGGCGCTCCATCTCTTGGCCGCTTCCGGAGTTTCACGGGGGCGCCGGCCGGGCGGCTCACCGTCTGATCAAGCGAAAATCAATCTCACCGGATGGTGCGCGCGATGACGACACGTACGGCTTCGTTTCAAGTCATGGTCGATGGGCGGGATGTTTCGAGCAACTTCACCCCGTTCCTGATCTCCCTCACCGTCAAACTCGACGACGACGGCAATGCCGACGAAGCAACCTTCGAGCTCGACGACAGCTATGGGCAAATCGGCCTGCCCGGTATGGGCGCCTCCGTTTCGATCCTGCTGGGCTGGACGGACACCGGTGTGGCTCAGGTATTCGACGGGACGCTCGACACGGCTCACTCGGGCGGCGCGGCGCGCTCGGAAGGCAGCCGCGGGCGCGGCCGCACGCTGACGCTCCTGGCCAAGTCCGCGGACATG
>CAXSEU010000517.1:1732-2293 GCA_964236485.1 uncultured Lichenihabitans sp.
GACGTCGAAGCTCAAGCAGAGGCTCGATGACCACATGGACCACGCCAGCTTCGCCGATGTGGCGCAGGCGTGGGGGCAGAAGGCGGGCCTCTCCGCCGTGAAGGTCGACGACGCGCTCGCATCGGTGCATCGCCCGTATTGGAGCATCGGCGACTCGTTCATGGGCTGGGGAGAGGCGATCGCCAGGCAGCTCGACGCGACGTTCAAGATCTACGGCGACACGGCGGTATTCGTCTCCCGCTCTGGCGGCCAATCCGTTTCAGGGCGGGATCTGGAGGACGTGAACGTGACGTGGGGCGACAACCTCATCGAATGGAGCATCGCGCCCATCCTGTCGCGTCCGGATTTCGGAACGTTCGGGACCCGCTGGTACGACCCAAAGGCAGCACACTGGAAGGAAGAGACCGAGGACGGCTCAGGATCGAGCAAGAGCCAGGTCAAGCATCAGCACAAGTTTAAGGCCGCGACACAGGACCAGGCGCAACAGCAGAGCGGCAGCAATCAGAGTGCATGATGCGAGCGGCGATGCCGCGGTCGCGCGCATCATCGAGGTCGGCAAGG
>CAXSEU010000518.1:0-2291 GCA_964236485.1 uncultured Lichenihabitans sp.
GGCTATTCCGCTGCCACGGGGAGACCGATCGGACAAGAGACCCCGGTGCCCGCGAGGTTGCAGTACCCGCCGGGATTTCGCTTGAGGTACTGCTGATGATAGCCTTCGGCGAAGTAGAACGTCGGCGCCTCGACGACCTCGGTGGTGATCGGACCCATGCCCTTGGCCTGCAGCGAGCGTTCGTAGGTTCCCTTCGAGGCCTGAGCCTGCGCGAATTGTTCGGGGCTCGTGGTGTAGATCGCCGAGCGGTACGTCGTGCCGACATCGTTTCCCTGACGCATGCCTTGGGTCGGGTCGTGATTTTCCCAGAAAGCCTTGAGCAGCGCCGCATAGGATACCTGCTTCGGGTCGTAGACCACGAGGACGACCTCGGTGTGCCCAGTCATTCCGGTGCAGGTTTCCTCATATGTCGGGTTCGGCGTGATGCCCCCCGCGTAGCCGACCGCCGTGGTGTGGATGCCAGGGCCCAACTGCCAGAACATCCGCTCCGCGCCCCAAAAGCATCCCATGCCGAAATAAGCCAACTCCGTACCCGGTGGGTAAGGGCCCTTGAGCGGCGTGTTCTTGACGAGATGGCTCTCCGACGTCGGCAGCGCCTGAGAGCGACCCGGTAGCGCTTCGCTGGCCGCTGGTAACGTCGCTTTCTTACGGAACAACATGGCTGAACTCCTGGCCTGGCGGATCCGCATCGGCCCGCGCGCGAGGTCGGGTGGCTTGGATCGTTCATCATATAGACGGTCCCAACCCGGACGGAAGGTTCACCCGAGGTCGAAGATTTCCCGGGCCTCGACCTCGAGACGGCTTGGATCGAGCCGGTGCCGCCCAGAACGGGGCGCGGCGCGATCGCTGATGCGGCCGTAAGATTGGCAATTCTTTAGTCTTTAGGTTGGCATTTGAATGTAAACAGCCCTGGGAAGCCGGCCAAGGCCCGGATCCCGGGTCGGTGTTGCATCGGTGGAGACGAGCATGAAACTGTGTACCGTGGCGTTGGCGCTGACCTTCTCGTTCCTGGCCCTGGGAGGTTGCGCACGGCCGCGCGCCTGCCCTCCGGGCTACCACCTCGGCCCGGCCGGTATGGCCTGCCGGATCAACTGACGCTCCGACGACGTGCCGCTCGCCCCTCGCGGCGGCACATCACGGCCCGGCGGGCACGGGGCTTTGGGAACCGCACTGGTTTCGGTCCAGCATATGTCATGCGGTTGCGGACATACGCCAGCTTGCAGAGGCGAGCACGTTCACAGGCGTATATGGAAGCTTCGCTTCCAGGACAGCCTGACGTGTGCTCTAGGGGTGGCCCTGCGAACAGTTGATCATCCCTGCGATTCGGTTCGAGGAAACCGCGCTATGAAGCGTCTGTCTGTCCTGGGTCTGGTGGTGACGTCACTCGCCGTGGGGGGATGCGAATCCACCAAGAACCCCTACGATCCGGACAAGCCTCTCGACAAGATGTCCAAAGAGGAGCTTTGCAGCTATTACGCGTTCTACCTCACGAACCCGAGCCTTTCGGAAAGCACCCGCCGCATAGCGACGACGAAGCGGCGCGAAAAGGGCTGTGCCGGCTGATCCTCAATCATCCTGGCGCAAGCGGCTCCCGCGGAGTTCGCCCTCGCTTTCGAGCACCGGATAAGCCGATGCCGCGACGAGGTGACTGTTCACGAGCTTGAGATCGCGCACCAGGTCGAGGGAGAGCGTGGTCGTCTCCCGACCACCGGTCCGCTCGCGTCGCATGCGTCCGAAATGCGCCTCCGTGGCGTCGGTTTCGAGGTCCCGGAACACGCGCTTTTCGGCTGCGAGGAGGCGCGCCGCGCGTGCATCCTGCGCCGTCGTCGAGAAGCGGAGCAAGGGGCTGGCCCGCCGTCCATTCCTGCTGATCTTCCCGGCCGGAACCATCGTCACGGCTTCCCTGCCGGACGATGCGACCCGGCCTGACCCCTCATTCCGGCTCGAACTTCAGCGCGACCCCGTTGATGCAGTAACGCTGGTACGTGGGAGGCGGGCCATCATCGAAGACATGCCCGAGGTGGCTGCCGCAGGTGGCGCAATGGCATTCGGTTCGCACCATGCCGTAGCTCCCGTCCGACGTCGTTTCGACCGCACCCTCGACGGGAAGGTTGAAACTCGGCCAGCCGGTCCCACTCTCGAACTTGACGTCGGCGCGGAACAGGGGCCGGCCGCAGCCGACGCAGGAGAAGGTGCCGGCCCGCTTCTCCCGCAGCAAAGCGCAACTGCCGGGACGCTCCGTGCCGTGACCCCGCATCACGGCATATTGTTCCGGCGTCAGCTTGCGCCGC
>CAXSEU010000519.1:0-2291 GCA_964236485.1 uncultured Lichenihabitans sp.
GCATCCGACGGGGCAGGCGGCGCCTTCATCTCTGACTCGGCCGCCGGGGCCGGCTCGGCGGGTGTCGGAACGGCGGGCGGATCGGCGGGCGCGGCCGCGGCGGGCGCTTGTGTCGACGGGGAATCCGGTGCCGGGCTCGACGGGACCACGGCCTCACCTGGCTTGCCCGACCGGATCAGCCCCAGGAACAGCGCAGCCCGCTGTCGCTGGTCGCGTGAGGCGGCGGGGTCCGACCTGATCGCGTCGAGCCAGCGCCTGGCGGCCGTGTCGTCGCCCTCTTTCAGGGCGCTGACCGCGAGCATCTCGCGGGCAATCCTGCGGAATGGCGCGTTGGCGTCGGCCAGCGGTTCGAACCTCCGGCTGATCTCGGCCGGCGCCGCTGTGTTCATCAGCAGCATCGCGGCCCTGAGCCGGGCGACATCGCGGAGGTCCAGGTCAAGAGCCTGATCCTCTGCCAGCGCATCGAAGGCCTTGGCCCCGGCGTTGGCATCGTTCTGACCGAGTTCACCCGCAGCTCGAAATCGGGCCAGGAGGCGATAGCCCGCAGGCCCATCCTTGGCGAGCGACTCCAGCGCAGCCAAGGACGCCGCACGGTCATCGCGCGCCACCTGCGTGGCATCGAAGTAACGCAGCCCAGCGGCTTCATTTCGCTGCTGGCGGTAATAGACGTAGCCGCGCCAACTCCCCACGCCGACGAGGACAAAGACCGCCAGGGCCAGGATGAAGATCCAGTATCGGCTCAGCAGGTTGCGGATCTTCTCCTGACGATATTCTTCGTCGACCTCCCGGATGAACTCGGACATTGATTTACGATCGACCCCGCGGCACGCTCCAAGACGGGCGTTTGATGGCCGCCGTCATCCACCCTCCCGCTCCCGAACGCAACCGTCAATCGGCCATGGCGCTGATCCTCGGCGCGGGCTCCAGCGTCTGCACCCGGTCAGTACAGTCCGCCCGTCCCGCTTCCGACCGCACGCTCGGCGCTGGGCTGCGGGCTCGCGGGTGCCGCAGCCCGGGCGGAATTGTCGCCGATCACCGAATAGCTGTCGGGCGGCGCCGTGCCGGGTTTGAAGGCCTCCAGGATCGAGCCCGCACCCGTTCCGCGCATTCCGCTCTTGTAGTCGACCGAGATCAACTTGATGCCGGGGGGGACGCGGAAGGGAACGTCGGGTTTGTCCTTCAAGGCCATTCGCATGAAGTCGCGAAACACCGGAGCCGCATACTGGGCCGCATAGGCCTTGTCCCCGAGCGAGCGGGGCTGGTCGTAGCCGATATAGAGCCCGACCGCGAGGTCGGCCGAGTAGCCGACGAACCAGACGTCCTTGGCGTCGTTGGTGGTGCCGGTCTTGCCGGCCAGATGGCGGTTGAGCTCCTTGATGGACTGGCCGGTGCCGCGCGTGATGACGCCCTCGAGGATCGAGGTGACCTGATAGGCCGTCAGAGGGTCCAGGACCTGGTCACGCTTGTCGATGAGCTTCGGTTCAGCCTGATCGGACCAGGTTTCCGAATCGCAGCCCTCGCACTGGCGCTCGTCGTGGCGATAGATCGTATGGCCCCATCGGTCCTGGATGCGGTCGATCAAGGTCGGCTTGATCCGCTTTCCACCATTGGCCAGCATGGAATAGGCCGTGACCATGCGCAGCACCGTGGTCTCGCCGGCGCCGAGCGACATGGACAGCACGGGAAGCATCTCGTCGTAGATGCCGAAGCGCTTGGCATATTCGACGATCAGCGGCATGCCGATGTCCTTCGCCAGCCGGATGGTCATCAGATTGCGCGAGTGTTCGACGCCGTAGCGCAGCGTATGCGGGCCGGCGGGTGCATCGTCGTCGTTCTGCGGCCGCCAAGGCTCCTGGCCCGGTCCGCCCGGCAATTCGATCGGCGCATCCATCACCGAGGATGAGGGCGTGTAGCCGTTGTCGAGCGCCGTCGCATAGACGAAAGGCTTGAAAGACGATCCCGGCTGGCGGAGCGCCTGCGTCGCGCGGTTGAATTCGGACTGCTCGAAGGAGAAACCGCCCACCATGGCGAAGACGCGGCCCGTGTAGGGATCCATCGCCACGATGGCCCCCGAGATTTCGGGTACCTGCTCGAGTCGCCACTGGCCGGGCTTGCCCTCCATGGGGGCCACATAGACCACATCGCCCGGCCCCATGATGGAGCGGATGGACTTCTTGCCGGTCCATTTGATGCCGTCGAGGCTCAAGGTTCCGGTCTCGCGATCGGGCACCACTTCCCCAGCCTTGTCGCGGCCCGGCTGCAGGCCGATGCGGACCGCCACGTCGCTGCCG
>CAXSEU010000520.1:0-2284 GCA_964236485.1 uncultured Lichenihabitans sp.
GTGCTGCGACTGGGGCGGCGCTCGCAACGCCTGAGGCTTCGGGCCGCCTGGATGTATCATGTCGAGGAGATGACCCAGGGCGCCATCGCGGCGGCGCTGGGGATCGGCCGGATCACCGTGGTCCGGCTCCTGGCCGATGCCCGGGCCTTCCACGAGGTGCGCATCTCGGTCAGCCGCGACATGGCCGCGTTGACGGCGTTGGAGCGGGCGCTCGAACGGGCCTTTGATGTCGGCGAGGCCATTGTGGCGCCGCTTTCAGGCCCGGACGGGGATCCGACCGTTCCCATCGGCGCCGCGACCGGCGAGTACATCTCGGATGCGCTGCGGCCCGGGATGAGGATCGGGGTCGGCTGGGGCAAGACACTGATCAGCGCCCTGCCCTATATCAGCGAACGCCAGGTTCCGGAGCTGTCCGTGGTGTCGCTGCTCGGCGGCATCGCCAAGGCCTGGCAATACAATCCCACCGATTTCGCCTGGCAGTTCTCGCGGTTGCTGCAGGCCGACTGTTTCCTCATCCCGGCACCCGCCGTGGTCGACAGCCCGGACACGAAGCGCGCGCTCATCGAACGTTGCGGCCTCGGGGAAATATTCGACCTCGGCCGTTCGCTCGACATGGCGCTCCTGAGCGTCGGCGGGATGACGGCGGACACGACGTCGTTCCGGTTCGGCTATTTCTCGGAGGACGACCGGCAGTCGTTGATCCGCGCCGGCGCGGTGGGCGACTTCCTCTACAACTTCTTCGATATCGACGGCACGCTCGTCGATCATCCGATCAACCAGAGGGTCATCTCCATGCCGACCGAATGGATCGCGGCGGCGCCGCGCCGAGTCCTGCTTTCGGGAGGTCCTTCAAAGGTCGAGGCCATGCTAGGCGCTATCCGGCTGGTTCGCCCGACGGTGCTGATTACCGACGAAGCGACCGGCCGGGCTGCGCTGAAGCACCAAGGGGTGGAGTTCCCCCGCGTCGATGATTGAAGGGCCACTCCGTGGCGCCCAGGACGACGGCCCAAGGGGTTCGGAGGCGTCCCTCGCCGCCGGATCAGTCCGCCCGCGTGGTGGGGGGAGCGCCGGCGCTAGACGTCACCACATGCTCTCGCGACTTCAGGGCCGGACCTGAAAAATGATCCGTCGCGAGATCGGTCGCCCGCGTGCCGAAGCCGATGATGGCGCCCGGAGAGGGCTGGCTCGACAGGGCACCGAGGCTGGTCTTGGCGGCGGACCGCAACGCGCCGACGGCTGAACCCATGCCGGTCCGCGCCGGTACCCTGCGGGTGTCCTCGTTCCCGATGAGAGGGGGAAAACGGGACGGGTCGAGCCGGGCGGCCACGAAGTTTGGACGAGCGGTCGGAATGGGAACCGCGACCCGCGTGGGGAGGGAGGAGGAGGACGACGCGATCGGCGCAACAGGCGCCGCGAAGGCCATGAGCTGGGCCGGCGGTTTTGCGCCTTTGTTGCCATGAAGAATGGCTGCCGGCAGCCCAGCGGTCCGGCTCGGCACCGTGCCCAGAAGCGCCGCGATGGCGTCCCTCTGGACCGTCGGGCCGGCTTGGCCGCCGCCCTTCGGGCCCGGCACCGCCCCGGCGAACTGCGGTGGACGCCCGGGCGGCAACGGCGTCGTCGGTCCCGGCGATGCGAGTTCGACCGGGCGCCGCGGCGGCATCGGGATCGTCGGCGCGGTGGTGGGGTCCGCCTCCGCGGTCACGGCCACGGAAGCCGGCTTCGCGGTAGGCAGCGGCTCGAACGACGGTACGGCCGTCCCGACCGCGAGGGCATCGGTCTTGGTTGCGCCATCCTGCTGGCGGTCGCGCTCCTGCCCCTCCATGGCCTGCGCCAGCATCTGCTGGGCATGCGTGTCCGGTCGCTCGACCGCCAAGGGCCGTTCGAGCGCCGCCTGCTGCACAGGCGCCGGCCGCCTTTGTGAATGTGTCGCGACAGTGGGCGAAACGGCGGCCGGAGCCTCCAGCATGAACGCCCGTGCGCCACCGTCCCTGCTGCTCATGCCGACGCCGACATCCGACGCTGGGATGCTGCCGCTCACGTTCGGATCGACGGAAGCCATGCGCCGCTGACCACGACGTCCGCCGCTCGCCTGCTGCTGAGCCGCCGCCGTGTCCTCCTCGTCGTCGCCCCCTCCGAACAACCAGGCGAAGAAGCCCTTCGACTTCACCTCGGTCGCGGTGGGATAATTGAAGTTGTCGCCGCGGGACTCGAGTTCGGCCCGTGCCTGCTCTCAGGTCCTCCACGCTTTTCCGTGCTGATGCGAGGTCAGGATACGATCGCGGAC
>CAXSEU010000521.1:0-2278 GCA_964236485.1 uncultured Lichenihabitans sp.
GGCCGCCATGGCCGAACCGAAAAGGATGTGAACCATCCAGCGAAGCTAAGGACGTGAAGGGTGGGGGCAGTTTCTGGCGCGATCTACCGGCAGCAAGACCTCTATTCCATCGACCTTGGCGTCGAGCCGCCGATCGAGGTCGCCCATAGGCGAGCCTTGCCGCACGACCGCCGCCTCATTTCGTTCCGCTGGCTCACCGCTGTCGTCCTGACCGGTCTCGCCGGATCGGCGCTGATCGGCTCCCTGCCAGGCGAACCTCGCCCGGTTGCCTGAATTCAGTGCCGCGCGGCGTCAGGCGAACGAGAGCGTCGGCAGTCCCGACAAGGGCGACCGACTGATCAAATCCGCCGACATCGTCGCGGAAAAACAGAGTTTCCGGGTGCCGACCGCCGTCAAGGTCGGCGAACGGCAGGTCGTGCGTATGCTAGGCTACACGCATGTCGGCACGACCCTGGCCCTGGCGCCGACCGGGAACCCCGACGATGTCCCGGAATTCAATCCACTGAAGCTGCTCGCCGGCGACGTCAATCCACCCGACCTCCAGGCCGATCCGGGTCCCGGCACAACGCTCAACGAAGCCGACGTCACCTTCACGGTGCGCGACCTCGCGGGCTCGGATCCGACGCTGTTCGACTCGTCCCTGTCGAAGGACGAGGTCCAGGCCCAGGTTGGCGAGTTCGGCCGCAATGCCCTGACGCTGGGACGCCTCCCGCTGCCGCCTCAACTCTTGCTCATGCACACGGCACGCGCCGGTCTCCTCCCCTCGAGCGGCCTCGACTTCGCCGATCCGGGCTTCCATCCGGTTCCCTTCTCGTCGATCGAGGTCCGCATGGTGGCCGAGAACGTCACCGTCGTGCCGCGCACCGATACGTCGCGCGAGGTCCGGACCTCGGATGAGAAGCTGGTGGTCTTCCGGCACGGCGACCGGCTCGAGGACGTGCTCAAGGCCAACGGCGCGACCCGCGATGCCGCCCGCGCCATCATGTCGGCCTTCGCGTCGCCGCGCGCCGACGCGCCGGTGGCGGACGGGCGGCGGCTGAAATTCCTCTTCACCCGCCCGGACGCCGGCAAGCCGGCGCAGATCGCCCGGATTTCGGTCTACGCGGACGAGACGCTCGAAAGCACGATCGCGCTCGCCGACAGCGGCGGCTACGTGCAGGTGGCGATGCGCGATGCGGCCGCGAAACCCGTCCGCGCCCGGCCCTCGTCTGCCGACGACGAGCCCACGTCGGGCTTTCGGCTCTACGACAGCGTCTACGAAACCGCCCTCAAGCAGGACATCCCGAAACCCATCATCGACAACCTCGTCCGGGTCTTTGCCAACGACGTCGATTTCCAGCGGCCGGTATCCGGGGGCGACTCGTTCGATGCCTTCTACGAGGATGAGGACGAGCCCGACAGCCACCAGGTCCTGCTGTTCGCCTCGATCACGGTCCACAACGAGGTGTACAGATATTACCGATTCCAGGCGCCGGGCGACGGCACCACCGATTACTACGACGAGAACGGACGGTCGGTCCGCAAGTTCCTGATGCGCAGCCCCGTGCCCAACGCGCAGTTGACCTCCGGCTTCGGGCTCCGGTTCCACCCGATCCTGGGCTATTCGCGCCCCCACACGGGCGTCGATTGGGCGGCGCCGATCGGCACGCCGATCCTCGCGGCCGGTAACGGCACCGTCCTGCGGGCCGATCGAGAATCGGCCTATGGGAACCATGTGGAGGTGCAGCACGCCAACGGCTACATCACGACCTATTCGCACATGGCGGGGTTTGGTCCCGGGATCGCCGACGGGGCGCGGATCAGGCAGGGCCAGGTCGTGGGCTATCTTGGACAGACCGGGCTCGCCACCGGGCCCCATCTCCACTACGAAGTGATCGTCAACGGCCATTTCGTCGACCCGATGCGGGTGAAACTCGCCCGAACCCTGGAGATGGACGGCAAGATGCTCGTCGATTTCAAGCGCGAGCGCGACCGTGTCGACGGGCTGATGGCGAGCGCCCCCAATGCGGCGCCGGCCGGCGATCAGAAACGTGCTTCGAACTAATCGGGCGCTCACCCGAAGCCGAGGCTCCGCCGGACGGCCGCCGCCGACGCGCCCTCCCCCCGGATGGAGCGCAGGCTGCGTGCCTGGCGGCTCTTGGAGAGCTTGTGCCCCGCCTCATCCAGGATCAACCGGTGATGATGGTAGCGCGGAGCCTCGAGTCCCAGAAGCGCCTGCAGCAGACGCTGCAGCCCCGTGGCGGCGAAGAGATCGGCGCCTCGTACCACGTCGGTCACG
>CAXSEU010000522.1:0-2259 GCA_964236485.1 uncultured Lichenihabitans sp.
GTCCGCGGAAGGCGCCCCTCCCCGACCCTGCTCGAGCCAGGTGTACCAGGTTGGGCTAATGTTGGCGCGTTGGGCGACCTCCTCCCGGCGCAACCCGGGCGTGCGCCGGCGTTCCCCCCGAAAGCCGAATGCAGCCGGATCTAACCGCGACCGGCGAACGCGAAGGAAGGTGCCAAGCATGTTGCTCGTTTCGGCGGACATGGTGATCCTGTTGATGATTATACCATGATAAAGTCACTACTTTAACAGGAGCAGGTTTAGGTCGACATACCCCTCCGAACAACCTCGGAGAGTGTCTCATGCGTGTATTCCTCACAGGTGCGACCGGCTTCATCGGATCCCGTATCGTGTCCGAGCTGCTGGCTGCCGGACATCAGGTCCTGGGTCTGACGCGATCCGATGCCGGCGCGCAACCCCTTGCGGCTGCCGGCGCGGAGGCGCATCGCGGCGACTTGGAAGACCTCGGCAGCCTTCGCGCCGGAGCGGCGCGGGCAGATGCCGTGATCCACACCGCCTTCGATCACGACTTCACGAATTTCGTCGCGAACTGTGAAAAGGACCGACGTGCGATCAAGGCCCTGGGCGAAGTACTCAAGGGCTCCGACCGGCCTCTCGTCATCACATCCGGGACCGGGATGGGCGACGCCGGACTCGGCCAGCCCGCGACGGAGGAAGTGTTCAACGCGAACAACGTCAATCCGCGCGTCGCCTCCGAATTGGAGGGCAATGCGATGCTAGAGGCGGGCATCGACGTGCGCGTGGTGCGGCTTCCGCAGGTCCACGATATGGTCAAGCAGGGGCTCATCTCCCCCTTCATTGCGATTTCGCGAGAGAAAGGCGTTGCGGCCCATGTCGAGAACGGCGCCAACCGCTGGCCGGCGGCCCACGTGCTCGATGTGGCGAAGCTTTACGGGCTTGTCCTCGACAAGGGCCGCAAGGGCGCTCGATATCATGCCGTCGCCGAGGAGGGCATATCGGCGCGTGAAATAGCGGAGGTGGTAGGCGCAGGTCTCGGGGTGCCGGTGGTCTCCCTGTCCCCCGAGGAGGCGCAGGAGCATTTCGGGTGGTTCGGGATGTTCGCAGGCCTGGACCTTCGGGCTTCCGGCGCATGGACTCGCGAACAGCTCGGCTGGGAACCGACCGGGCCGGGATTGATCGCCGATCTGCGACGGATGGACTTTTCCCTGTCGGCGGCAGCCGCATAGGACTGGGACGGTCGCCCGGACGGCCGCTTGCGGGCTGTCGTTCGGAGGCCGCCTACGTCCGAGTTACGTGAAAGCAGACAGGCCAACTTCGATTAAAAAATTGTTCCTGAGGGCTCCAAGGAACCACACATTCACAGGTCGTCGCCAAAGTAACCCTCTTCAAACTCTTCCAGCATGCCGCGCAGCTCCGTCAGCATCGCCCGCATCAGCGCCTTCTGCGGCTCGCCGCAAAGTCCCTCGCCGACGATCTGGTTCAGCGTCTGCCCCGCCTGAGCCAGCAGCTTCAGCGACTTGCGTTCGATCAGGTCGGCCATCAGGTTCCCTCGTCGTCGCTTGACCGGCTTTCATGGCGCCGCCAAGCTTTCCGCATGAACACTCGTCCGCGTGTGCGCTGCAACTCCGTCACCCTCGCGGCTCACGCCGAATGACCGACTACACGCTCGACATCCTGGTGCAGGGCTACCCCGGCAAGTCGGTCTGCCATGGCGGCCTCGGCTGGAGCACGATCGCGCTGCTGCGCTGCGGCGGCCGCGTGGCGCTGGTCGATGTCGGCACCTTCTCGCACCGCGCCAACCTGATCGCCGCCCTCGCCCGGCACGATCTGGCCCCCGCCGACGTCACCGATGTCATCCTGACCCACTCGCACCACGACCATTCGATCAACTGGGTGCTGTTCCCCACCGCCACGATCTGGATCGGCGCCGCCGAACTCGACTGGGCGGTGGCCGAGCCGTGGGGATCGACCCCGGTGCCGGAGCTGTATGTCCGCGAGCTGCAAGGCTCCGCCCAACTCCGAAAGCTGCGCCACGGCGACGAGGTGCTGCCCGGCATGCGCGCCTACGACGCCCCTGGCCATACCCCCGGCCACCTGATCTTCCTGCTGGCCGGCGCCGACCACGACATCCTGTTCACCGGCGACGCCGCCAAGAACCGCGTCGAGCTGATCACTGGGCGAACCGACATGACCTATGACGCGGCGGTGTCGAAAACCTCGATTGATCGGATGTGGGAGCTTTGGCGCGCCCGGCCCGGCACGCTGCTGGTCTCCGGCCAC
>CAXSEU010000523.1:0-2255 GCA_964236485.1 uncultured Lichenihabitans sp.
TCGTCGCGCTCCTCGCCGACGCGGGGCACAATCTCGGCGATGTGCTCGGACTCGCGGTCGCATGGATGGGCACGTATCTTTCCCGGCGGCCGCCGACGCCGCGCTTCACCTACGGACTTGGCGGTTCCGGCATCCTGGCGGCATTGTTCAACGCCACGTTCCTGCTCGTGGTGGTCGGCGGCCTGAGCTGGGAGGCGGTCGGGCGTTTCTGGCACCCGGAGCCGGTTCAGGGCGAGACGGTGATGATCGTGGCCGGGATCGGCATCGCTCTCAACGGCGGCTGCGCGTGGCTTTTCGCGTCGGGCCGTCAGGGCGACATCAACATCCGCGGAGCGTTCCTGCACATGCTGTCGGATGCGCTCGTTTCCGCGGGTGTGGTGGTGGCCGGATTCGTCATCCTGATGACGAACTGGGTGTGGATCGATCCGGCCGTCACGCTGGTGGTCAACGGCCTCATCGTGTGGGGAACCTGGAGCCTGCTTCGCGACAGCACCGCGATGGCGCTCGGCGCGGTGCCGGCTGCCATCGATCCGGCGAAGGTCAGGACGTTCCTTGCCGACAGAGCCGGCGTTCACGAGGTTCACGACCTGCACATCTGGCCCATCAGCACCACCGAGACAGCGCTGACGGCGCACCTCGTCATGCCTTCGGGGCACCCCGGCGACGGCTTCCTGATGAGCGTCTGCGGCTCGCTCAAGGCCACCTATGGGATAGGCCACGCCACGTTGCAGGTGGAGACCGATGGTGCCACCCTATGCGCCTTGGCTCCGGAACATGTGGTCTAGCGTATGTCATGCTGTTGCTGACATACGTTAGCACAAGAAAGCGAGTACGTTCACGCTCGCCCAGGCTTTCGACAGGTCGAGCCTGTATCCCGCCGACGGGTGAACCGATGCGAAATGCCCACAGACTAAAGGACAAGGTCGCCCTCGTTACCGGAGGATCGCGGGGCATCGGCCGGGCCGTCGCCGTGCTGTTCGCGCGTGAAGGAGCCAGCGTGGTCGTCAACCATCTGGGTGATACGACGCGGGCCGGGATGACCCTGACGACGCTCCATGAGACCAGTCGCGGGGAGGGGCATGCACAGGCACGGCATCACGTCATCGAAGGCGATGTCGCCGATCCCGAGGCGGTTGAGCGGATGTTCACCGAGATCGAGACGCGATACGAGCGCTTTCACATCCTGGTCAACAATGCTGGATTTCAGGTGCCCACCCCTGGAGAAGCCTTCGACGACGCGGACTTCCTCCGCGTCGTTGCGGTCGATCTCGTAGGCCCCGCCCTCTGCGCGCGCGCCGCGCTGAGGCATTTTCTCACGCGGCCGGGAGGCGGGGCGATCATCAACACCACGAGCGTGCACGAACGGGTTCCGAAGCCTGGTTACGCCGCCTATTCCGTCGCGAAGGGCGGCCTCGGCAACCTGACCAAGACGCTGGCGCTGGAATTTGCCGGCCGCGGCGTCAGGGTGAACGCCGTCGGCCCGGGCGCGGTCGCGACCGACATGAACGCCGCATGGATCGGCGATCCGGCCAGGCGTGCCGCCGTCGAGCGCCACATCCCCATGGGCCGGGCGGCGGAGGCGGACGAGATCGCACCGCTCTACGCCTTCCTCGCGTCCGACGAAGCCCGCTACATCACCGGGCAAACCATCTTTGCTTGCGGCGGGGTGACGCTGTATGCCGACTTTCAGAAGAACTGGGCCTCCTGAATCTCACGGCCGCAGGCGAGGCTCGCCCGATCGGCAGTCCGCGTCACGCCCCGGCGCTACTTCACGCAGGTCTTGAAGAAGTCCTTCCACGTGCCAACCGCCGTGCCGAGCCTCTTCTTGGCCGACCACTGATGCCCGCATTCGAGCATCCGCGAGCGAGCCGCCGCATTGCGCGACATCGAGTCGTCGTTGGATGGCTGCATGTCCCGTTGGCTTTCGGCGGTTCCACGGCCGCCGTTCGCTGCAGATGTCGCCTGAGCCGGATCGGGAGCTTTGGATGGCACCGCCGTCTGCGCCCTTGCCGAGCCGAGGGCCGCGCACATGCAAAGGCCCAGCGCGATCGGCGATAAACGACCCAAAGGCCATCTCATGACGATCTACGGCGACTGACGGCAAAGCCGGAACATCGGCCCCCAAGATCCACCCATCCGAGTTTTCTCATTCGGCGGGCGCCGGCGTGTCGCTGGCGCTGGTCTTCGGAGCCGGCGTGTCGCTGGCGCTGGTCTTCGGCGCCAGCGCGTGAACGGCATTCGGCGAGGTGGCCGGC
>CAXSEU010000524.1:0-2235 GCA_964236485.1 uncultured Lichenihabitans sp.
CACGATCGGCATTCCGGAGGGCCTGGCTTTGGCCCCGTCCGCGCCGCCGCCCGACATCCCCGAGGCGAAAACCCGCGCCCTGTTCGCCGCCCAGGCGCAAACCCTGCTGCCGATCTTCGCCCGCCGGCCGCTCGACTTCACCGTCACCGGCAAAGCCGTCTGCAGCGTCGTCATCGCCCTCAGCAACGGCTTTCCCCTCGCCATGCTCACCCTCGCCTCGCTGCGCCAAAACCTTGCCGCCCCGATCGAGCTGATCCTGGTCGATAACGGCTCCACCGACGGCGTCCGCCAGATCGAGCGCTCCGTCGCCGGCGCCGTGATCCTGCGGTTCGACGCCAACATCGGCTTCTCCCGCGCTTGCAACGCCGGCCTCCAGTCGGCCACCGCCGACGCCGTGCTGTTCCTCAACAGCGACGTCCGGATGGAACACGGCGCCCTCGACGCCGCCCTGACCCGGCTGAACTCCGATCCCGCCATCGGCGCCGTCGGCGGCAAGGTCGTCCGCACCAACGAAACCCTCCAGGAAGCCGGCTGCATCGTCTGGCGCGATGGCTGGACCACGGGCTACCTCCGCGGCGCCTCCCCCCTCGCCCCCGAGGCCGGCTTCACGCGCGATGTCGATTTCTGCTCGGCGGTGTTCCTGCTTGCCCGCACCGCCCTGATGCACCGGCTCGGCGGCTTCGACGACGCCTTCTCCCCCGCCTATTTCGAGGATGCCGACCTCGGGCTGCGCATCTGGCAGTCGGGCCACCGCGTCCTCTACGACCCCGCCATCGTGCTGCACCACTACGAGCACGGCAGCTCCCGCGATCCCCGCGCCGCCCAGGCCCTGATGCGCGCCAGCCACCACCTGTTCTGCGAAAAGCACGCCCTGACGCTGCGATCCCGCCCCGACGCCTCGCCCGTCGCCGAACTCTTCGCCCGCGACCGCGCCAGCCGGCACCGGATGCTGTTCATCGAAGACACCATCCCGCTGCGCACCCTCGGCTCGGGCTACGTCCGCGCCAACGACATCATCGCCGCCGCCGCCCTGCGGAGCTGCCACGTCACCGTCTTCCCGATCCACCCCGCCGACGCCGATTCCGCCGCCATCCACGCCGAATTTCCCGATGCCGTCGAAATCATCCACGACCTGGCCGTGGACGACCTCGAAAAATTCCTCGCCCAGCGCCCCGGCTACTTCGAAACCATCTGGATATCGCGCACCCACAACCTCGACCGCATCCGCCCGATCCTGGACGCCGCCTTCCCCGCCGGCCAGGCCCGCCCGCGCATCGTGCTCGACACCGAGGCCATCGCCGCCACCCGCGCCCAACTCCGCGCCACCGTGCTGAACCAGGTCCCGGCCGAGGACCTCCGGGCCGCCCTGCTCCAAGAATTCCGCAACGCCGGCGCCGCCGACATCGTGCTCGCCGTCAACGCCGAGGAACATGGTCTGCTCGCCGGCATCGGGCTGGAAAACGTGACGACGCTCGGCACCTGCCGCGCGCTGAGCACGACCCCGAACCCGTTCGCCCAACGCGACGGCATGCTGTTCGTGGGCAGCCTGCACGCCGCCGGCACGCCCAACCACGACAGCCTCGACTGGTTCGTGGCCGAGGTGATGCCCCACATCGAGGCCGAACTCGGATACGAAACCCGCCTCACCATCGCCGGATACACGGCCCCCGGCCTTGACCTCGAGAACCTCGAAAGCCACAGCCGCATCACCCTCCAGGGCCCGGTCGTCAACCTGGAACCGCTCTACAACCGGCACCGCATCGCCACCGCCCCAACCCGGTTCGCCGCCGGCACGCCATACAAGGTGTACGAGGCCGCCGCACTCGGCCTGCCCGTCGTCGCGACCACCCTGCTGGCCAACCAGCTCGGCTGGACCGACGGACACGAGCTGCTCGCCGCCCCCGCCGACGACCCCGAAACCTTCGCCCGCCAGGTGGTGAGGCTGTACCGCTCCGAAACCTTGTGGAACGACATCCGCGCCGCCGCCATCGCCCGCATCCGGCGCGACCACGATCCGGCGGCGTTCGCTTGCGCCGTGATGAAGATAATCAGCGGCAGCAAGCTTGGGCTCTGCCCAAACCCGCCAGGAGAAGCGCTCCTGGACCCGCATCTATAAAGCAAGAATCAGGCTGCCACTTCTCCCCCTCCACTCGTGGGAGGGGGCCGGGGGGAGGGGGCGCCCACCACCCCGGCAACCCTTGGCTCATAGAATCTCACCGTCGTCTCAACACGACG
>CAXSEU010000525.1:0-2210 GCA_964236485.1 uncultured Lichenihabitans sp.
TGTTGCGGCAATGGCTGCGGACCTGGACCGACTACCAGAACGTCAGCGCGCGGGGGATGAACCGCTGGCGCGACGAGGTGGATTGGTATGGAGGCTACCCCTACGAGCGCGCCTCGATCGAGGCCATCGCGGACGTCTACGCGCGGGACGGGTTCCGCCTCACCAGGATCTTCGATAATTCGCAAGGCTATGGCTGCAACGAGTTCGTCTTCGACCGGGTCGCCGAGGCGGGTCGGTTCGTCGACTTTCCGATCCCTGGCGGCCTCTCGTTCGCACGACGGTTTGGGCGCCGGGTGCTGGGCCGCTTCGAACGCCGGGACGGCCTTTGGTGGGGCACCCCCGCATCCCTCCCGGAACCGCGGGACGGGGCGGAGCTGTTTCTGTTCCGGGACGGCAAGCTGGCCGGGGGCGCCGAGGTGGGGGCGGATCACTCGGTCGCCGTGGCACCGGCGGGCGAGCCCGAGGCGGCGATCGACTCTGCCAAGTTCCACATCGTGGCGGCCCGGTGCCTCCTGCCGTCGGAACACGACTTCTCCCCCGAGATCGGTCACGCCTGGCAGTGGCAGGTGCCCGATCTGACCTCTCTGGCGGACGACAAGCGTGCCGCGCGACGGGGATCGCCGGCGTTCGTCTTCGAGGGCGATAGGCAATTGCCGTGGCCCTATGCCAAGCACGAGGAGATCCGCACCCTGGGTCTCGGGCGGTTCTCCCATTGGGGCACGATCGTGCTCTTCTCGGCACTGGCGAACGGCGATCCCAATGCCGATAAGGGCCGCTTCAAACTGTTGATCGCAGCCGACGACCTCGACCGGGGCGGCTGACCCGGAAAGCGATGCGTCGGCGGCTACCTCCTCGCGTCGAAGTCGACGAAATATCCGCCTGGACCGATCTCGATGTGACAGGCGCTCGCTTGCGCGTCGCACTTGTTCAAATCCTGGGTCCAGGTGTACTGCGGCGTGACCAAACTCGCGTTATAGTCGGACGTAAAGAAATCGATCGAACTGACCAATAGCGCGATGTATATGAGGTAGCGTGAGGCGAAGCTCACCTTGGATCCGTTCGACGAGGCCCATCGTGCGGCCATGATGCCCACGATGAGGCTCGGCAGGAAGAAGTAGCGCATCATATAGATGCCGACCATGTTGTTTCTGTCCCCGACGGCCCCCAGCTCATTGAACAGCGTGATGAACAACAATGAAAGCAGGAGCAACCCCGTACTCGATGACGCTCCCGCGTAGATACGTCTGGCCATCGAGATCAGCATGAAGAGCGGCAGAACCACGAAGGAGGATAATGTCCCGGCCGCCATGGGACCATTCCTGAACCAGTCCGCAACGTTGTTCTCCGCATCCGCGCCCATCAGGTGCTTGACGACAATCTGGAGGAATGGCGCGACGATGTAGACATATGGACTGGCGGGCAAGAACCGGCTTTCCAGGGGATGGGTGAGAATCAGAGCTCCCTGGATGACGCAACTGGCCAACAACCCTGTCGCGATCAGCACGTGCGGTCGCGACCGCCACTGGAAGGCATAGAGCACGGCAACCGGAAACAGGGCTGCCGAGGAGATGCCGGACAACCCGAGGACGAAAGAGGAAAGCGCGACGACGATGGGACGACCCTGCAATCTCCGTTCCGGCAAGTTGATGATCACGAACAATATCGCCGAGGTCAGCCATTGGCTGTTGACCATGTTGAGGTAGTGCTCGGACGCACAAGGCGAGACGACCAGGAGAGCGCAAAGGGCGAGTGCGGGGAGCAAACGTATGGAGAAATCGTCCCGGAAACGGACGATCATATAGGCGAGGAGACATTCGATCGAGAGATCGACATAGGCGGTGAAGAGCGGCGCCAGCCTCGGATCGAGGTAGCTGGCAATGGCGTGGCTCAGCGCGGTGATGATCTCCAGGTGACCTTTATAGACGTAGGAAACCTTCTCGGCGAAGGAGTCGCTGTGGAGCATGTGCCCGAAGAACATCGAGTCTTCCGCCCAGAACCGGCCCTTCGTCATGAGCTCCGGCGAACGCATCCAGCACAGCGCGACGACCACGAGCGGCCCGAACATCGGGATCAAGTCCCCGAGGCGTGATCTCCGCCGCTCGCCCGGAGGCAGATGCGCCTCGGCGCCCAAGCTCATCGACGTCATGGGTTTCGTCCCCGTCTGCTCGGACTTGCGACCCGCCAATTGTTCATTGGCCTGTGCGATCTGC
>CAXSEU010000526.1:0-882 GCA_964236485.1 uncultured Lichenihabitans sp.
CCGTGCGGGACGCGCTGTCGCTTCTCGATCAGGCGATCGCCCACGGGGCCGCCGATGCCGGCGGTGCGGGGAGCCCGCACCTCGAGGCCGGCGCGGTTCGCGCGATGCTGGGCCTCGCTGACCGCGCGCGCATCATCGATCTCTTCGAGGCCGTGATGCGGGGCCACCTGACGGCCGCGCTCGACGGGCTGAAGCTCCTGCACGAATCGGGCGCGGACCCCGGCCAGGTGCTGTCGGATCTGGCCGACTTCGTTCACCTCGTGACGCGGTTGAAGCTCGTGCCGGATGCGGCCAGGGACGCCTCGCTGACCGAGGAGGAGCGGCGGCGCGGCACCGCATTCGCCGGGACCCTGAGCTTGCCCGTTCTCACCCGCGCCTGGCAATTGCTGATCAAGGGGCTAGCCGACCTCAAGGACGCGCCGCGTCCGGTGGCGGCAGCCGACATGGTCCTGGTGCGGCTCGCCTGCGCGGCCGACCTGCCGACGCCCGACGAGGCCTTGCGGCGGCTGGCCTCGCTGCCGCTCGCGGGCCCTGAGTCCGCGGCCCTGCCCGTGCCCGCGGAAAACCCCGCCTCGCGTCCCCAGGCGGTGGAACGCCACCACTCGGGCCAATCAACCGCCGTCCGGAGCCTCGCGGCCACGCTCCCTGCCCCGGCTCATGCCCCGTCCGGTAGTCTGCCGCAGGAGCGAATCCGCTCGATCGGGGATCTCGTGGCGCTGGCCCAATCCCGGCGCGACATCCAGCTGAAGACCGCCCTCGAACGCGAGCGGAACGGCGGTCCACTTGCCTGTGCCAGCCCCTCGGGGTGGGCACGCTCACGCGGGAGCGAGCGACTCCCACGATCACGACCTGCAGGTCACCCGACCTCGTGCCGCGAGGAGC
>CAXSEU010000526.1:892-2202 GCA_964236485.1 uncultured Lichenihabitans sp.
GAATTTGCTCGATTGGGGATTTTGTGGTGCTGGTTTAATTCCGGCGCGATATTCAGCTGAAGATTGTTTTTGAATGTGACATTCGGCTCATGCGGTTCGAAGAGGGGCGAATCGAATTCGTCCCCACTCCCGGCGCGTCGCCGTCCCTGGCGGCGCAGCTGATGAAGCGGCTCGCCGAGTGGACCGGCGTGCGGTGGATGGTCGCCGTGGCGTCGGACGGCGGTGCCCCGAGCCTGCGTGAACAAGCCGAAAGCGAGGCGGAGGCCGAACGCGACGCCGTGGCCGCCGACCCGCTGGTCCGCAAGGTGCTGGAGACCTTCCCGGGCAGCCGGATCGTGGCCGTCAACCCGCTTGCGGAAGCGATTCTCCCCCCTACCCTGGTGGGGGTCGACGCAAGGCCCGACGACGACATCGGCTACGGCGACGATGTCCCGGACGAAGACGACCTGTAATCGAGGAAGCGATCGATGAAAGATATCATGGGCTTGATGAAACAGGCGCAGGCCATGCAGGCACGGGTCGAGGACCTCCAGGCCGAACTCGAAAAGCTCGAAGTGGAAGGCGCGGCCGGCGGCGGGCTGGTCCGCGTCACCCTTACGGCCAGGGGCGCCATGCGGGCCCTCAGCATCGACGATTCCATGCTGAAGGTCGAGGAGAAGGAAATCCTCGAAGACCTCATCGTGGCCGCCCATGCCGACGCCAAGGCCAAGGGCGAACGGGCCACGGAAGAGAAGATGAAGACCGTCACGGCCGGCCTGCCGCTTCCGCCCGGCATGAAACTGCCGTTCTGAATGGCTGATCGCGTCGCCGGACCCGAGATCGAGCGCCTGATCCAGCTTCTGGCGCGGCTTCCGGGTCTCGGGCCGCGCTCGGCGCGCCGCGCCGCCCTTCACCTCATGCGCAAGCGCGAGGAACTGCTGTCCCCGCTCGCCGACGCCATGAAGGTCGCGCGGGAGAAGATCGTCACCTGTTCGTCCTGCGGCTCGATCGACACGACCGAGCCGTGCTCGATCTGCGCGGACGGGCGCCGGGACGGCGCGACCCTTGTCGTGGTCGAGACGGTGGCCGACCTCTGGGCGCTGGAGCGGGCCGGCGTCGTGCGCGGGCGCTACCATGTGCTCGGAGGCACCCTGTCGCCGCTCGACGGCATCGGGCCCGGCGACCTCAACCTCGCGACACTGGTCGGGCGTGTCTCGGGCGACGGCGTGAAGGAGGTCATCCTCGCGGTCAACGCCACGGTCGACGGCCAGACGACGGCCCATTACGTGACGGATCTGCTGTCCCATCTCGGCGTCAGCGTGACGCGGCTC
>CAXSEU010000527.1:0-2199 GCA_964236485.1 uncultured Lichenihabitans sp.
GTTGATCGTCATTGGCTCGGCTCGTTGCAGGGCCCAATGCGCGATACGGTTCGGCACGTGCCGGAAGTCGCGACTGGCCGTGGTGCGATCCATGGTGCCATAGACCGAGGATAGCCGGACGGAAGCCGCCTCGAAGCCGAACAGGGCCCCGTAGCGCTCGACCACGAGTTCGGCCGCCTGTTTGGAGATGCCATAGAGTTTTCGCGGGGCGACATAGCCGTCCTCCGGCAACGGATCGCCCGGGCGATCGGGGCCGTGATTCGAGTAGACCGCGCCCGAACTCACATAAATGAGGCGCTTGATGCCGGCGTGCCGGCGCACCCACTCGAGCAGTTGCACCGTCCCCATCAGGTTGACCTCGATGATGCGGGCCGGGTCCTCGGCCTCGGGCTCGCGGCGCGCCTCGGCGGCGCTGCCGCGCGAGATCGGCGTCACGGTGGCGCCATGCACCACATGCGTGATGGCCAGCCTATCGAGTTCGGGGCTCCACATCTGCGGACAGGTGATGTCGGCCTCGACCAGCGTCAGGCGATCCCGGACCGGCGCGAAATAGGCTTCCGCCGCCGCGTCGAACCCGGCGCGGTCCAGAACCACGACCCGCTCATTGGGATGCGTCTCGAGCCAGTGTTTGGCCATGACGCTCATGACGAAACCCGTGGCGCCGGTAACGAGAAGGGTCATGGGCCATCGTCCTGGCTTCGAAGGAGACGGGTCTTTACGCCGAACGTGCGATCGGCCACGGCGTCCACGCGGTGGCGTCGTGCGGCAGGTAGTGGGTCATCCGGTCGCCGTCCCATCGGTAACGGAACTGCTGCGTCTGCATGATGGGAAGGGTGAGGCAATCCGGCCAGAAGATGGCTGCCGCCTGTCCCGACCGGTATCGCAGGCTTCCGTAGAGCACCCCATCCAGCCCGCTCGCCTGCGCCTGGCTTGCAAAAAGCTTACGGTTCTCCAGTCTTGGTCGATCAGGCGAGTCGCGCATGGGGAATTCCTCGTAAGGCAACTTGAAGCCAGCGCGATCCCGGCGTTCGAGTCAATTTCTCGGCGGTCGATTTCGGCAGTCGCGACAGTTGCTGAAAACGGCAAGTACCTTCAAGGATCTTGGGGTCGCGGCCTATGCCGGCGGGGGCGCAACCATCCAGGCCCCGCAAAATCTCACGGCCGCGGGCTCGATCGTTTCCGTGGAAGCGCGTCACCCTGCAACCCTTCGCAACCTTGTCTACGGCGTTGGC
Organism: uncultured Lichenihabitans sp.; assembly: GCA_964236485.1. Lineage (GTDB taxonomy): Bacteria > Pseudomonadota > Alphaproteobacteria > Rhizobiales > Beijerinckiaceae > Lichenihabitans. The sequence continues at coordinate 1,233 of CAXSEU010000527.1, forward strand.
TTAGGCTTCACCGGCCTGACGTTATGAAACGTACGGTTTGACGGTCGCAGGCCCTTTCGTCGCGTGATAGAGCTGATCTGTCGCTTTAATTTGGCCCCTCTTCCCAAGCTGCCAAGCCTCAATCAGAACGAATGAATGATCGGGTGTCCTTCGTCTTTCGTACCGAGCTTCGGACGGCAGGGTACCGGAAGCAAGATGAATGGCATCAGGGCTCCCGTCTTGTCGATGAAGACAATGGAGGAAGAACGCCATGGCCTGTGAGTGCATCTCGATCACGGCAGACCGATTTGTTGACTTTGTCGTAAGCTTGAAGCCATCGTTGCGTCTCGCTGGCCTGATCGGCGGCGCGGCGTTGGGCTGCTTTCCTGTCGGCTCCCGCGCGCAGGATGCCACGAACCCTGGGGAGTGGCCAACCTACGGCGGCACGCCCTCGGGTCAGCACTACTCCCTCCTCGATCAAATCAGTGACGGCAATGTAACGAGGCTTGGCGGCGTCTGGACCTTTCATACCGGCGTTTCCAACGCCTTCACCTCGTTCGAGGCGGCTCCGGTCGTTGCGAACGGCACGCTCTACGTGACCGATCCACATGCCGATGTTTTCGCCCTTGACGCTGTGACGGGCGCGAGGCGCTGGTCTTATACACCATTCTACTCCGATCTCGGCAAGCTCCCGCTCTGTTGCGCGCAGTCGAATCGCGGCGCTGCCGTGGGGGGCGGAAAGGTCTATGTCGCTCAGCTCGACGCGAAGCTCATCGCTCTCGACCAGGAGACGGGCAAGCCTGCTTGGTCCGTCCAAGTGGGAGACCCCCGCGAAGGGTATTCAGGTACGGAGCCGCCGCTTTACGCCGACGGTCGCGTGTACGTCGGGGTGGCGGGTGGCGAGTTCGGCATTCGCGGTTACTTCAGCGCTTACGACGCGGCTACGGGAGCTTTGCTCTGGCGCTTCTATACCGTGCCGGGGCCGGGA
>CAXSEU010000528.1:0-2185 GCA_964236485.1 uncultured Lichenihabitans sp.
CAGGACGGCCTGTTCGTCAAGAACCTCGAGAACGTGCAGGGCGACGAGCGCGACATAATCCTGTTTTCGGTGACCTTCGCGCCGGACGAGACCGGTCGGCCGGTCGGCACCATCTCGTCGCTCAACAAGGACGGTGGTCATCGGCGGCTGAACGTCGCCATCACCCGTGCGCGGCGCGAGATGGCGATCTTCTCGACCCTGCGGCCCGACCAGATCGCCCTGACCGGCAAGGGCGCGCGCGGCGTGCGGGACTTCAAGCAGTTCCTCGAATATGCGGAGCGCGGCCCCCGGGCGCTGGCCGAGGCCGCGGCGCCGCTCGATCGGGGGACGGAGTCGCCCTTCGAGGATGCCGTCAAGCAGGAGCTCGAGCGGCGGGGCTGGACGGTGCAGCCGCAAATCGGCGTCTCGGCGTTCCGGATCGATCTCGGCGTCGTCCACCCGGACGCGCCGGGCCGTTATCTCGCCGGCGTCGAATGCGACGGCGCGACCTATCATCGGTCTTCCACGGCGCGCGACCGGGACCGGCTGAGGGAGACCGTGCTGCGCGGGCTCGGTTGGCGCATCCGCCGGGTGTGGAGCACCGAATGGTGGATGGATGCCGCCACAGCGGCGCAAAAGCTGCACGACGGGCTGACCGCCGATCTCGAGGAGGACCGGGCCGCCACGCTGGCCGCGTCGGCGGCGCTTGCGCGGATGCCGCCCCCGCAGCCAGGCCCGGAGACCGAGGTCCCGTCCACGCTCGGGGAGGACCTGCCTCCTTTCGCGGGCGATCCCGCTCAAGACCACGATGGGGCGGCGGCGCCGGACCGGAAGGCGGCTCTCGAGCCGCCGCGTCTCTATGCCGATCCCCAAACCTCCCTGGAGCGGAACAGTTCGGCTCCCCCCGCGTATCGGCGCGCCGATCCGGCGGCTCTCGACGTGCCGGCCGCGGCCTCGAGGTTCTACGATCCCGATTACCGCCCGAGCCTTCGCGCCATGGTGGCTCATGTGGTCGAGATCGAAGCGCCGCTGTTCGAGGATGTGCTGATCGGGCGCATCGCGTCCGCCCACGGTTTTGGACGGGCGGGCGGTCGCATTCGCGAGGCTATCCTGGCGTCGATCGACCCGGCCGTCACGAGAACTGAGGAGGAAGGCCGCGTCGTGCTCTGGCGGCCCGGCATGCAAGGTCATCCGGTCTCGTTCCGGTCCGCGCCGCGCGAGATTCGCGATCACGCCGACGTGCCGCTGGTCGAACTGGCGGGGCTTGCCCGGCATTTCATGGCGCCGGGCGCCGCCGAGGCGGAGATCATCCGCCGGATGGCGGGCGAGTTCGACCTCGGCAAGCTTCGTGAAGCCACCCGCTCGAGGTTCATCGCGGCGCTGCGGCTCACCCCTTTCCCGGAGCCGACCGAATCCGCCCCGCCGCCGCGTCGCTGAGGCGAGGGAGAGGCAGTCGATCCTTTGATGACACGGAACCCGGCTTCCCAGGCGCCGCCGGCTTTGGCACAAGGCGCCATGCTCCTTCTGCGCTCCGCCGTCTTCAACATCCTGTTCTACCTTAATCTGCTCGCTCTCATGCTCATCGGCTTGCCGACGCTCTTCATGGGCCGGCATGCGATCATGCGGCTCTCGAGCCGCTGGGGACGCTCCTCGCTCTGGCTCCTGCGTGTGGTTTGCGGCCTGTCGATCGAGATCCGCGGGCTCCACAATATCCCGCCGGGCGCCCTCATCGTCGCCGCGAAGCACCAGTCCTTCTGGGAGGTCTTCGCGCTGCTGACGGTGTTCCCCGACTTCACCTACGTGCTGAAACGCGAACTGGCCCGCATTCCGCTCTTCGGCCTCTATGTCGCGCGCGGGGAGCAGATCGCCATAGATCGCGGCAAAGGGCGAGCCGCCCTGGCGCAGGTGAGCCAGAAGGCCATCGTGGTGCTGGCCGAAGGACGGCAACTGCTCATCTTCCCTGAAGGAACCCGCCGCCCTCCGGGCGCCGAACCGCAGTACAAGTTCGGCGTGTCCTTCATCTACGGCGAGACCGGCGTTCCCTGCCTGCCTGTGGCGCTGAATTCGGGGCTCTTCTGGCCCCGGCGATCCTTTCTGCGGCGGCCCGGCATCGTGGTGATGGAATTTCTGCCGCCGATCGAGCCCGGCCTGCCCCGCGCGGCGTTCCTGAAACTCCTGGAACAGCGCATCGCGCCCGCGAGCGACC
>CAXSEU010000529.1:0-2183 GCA_964236485.1 uncultured Lichenihabitans sp.
TTATGGTCAGGTATTGGGGGATCCTCGTCCTCGATCAAATCATCCACTCCCCTTACCCGACCAGAGCGGCTTGCCGCCGATCCTCACGACCTGTACGGGTAGGTCACGCTCGGCAAAGGCAGAACAGAATGCCGAGCGTGAACGTTGCACCGAAATTTTGGTTCCCGGCACCGCAACTTTTTTCCGACTGCCGGGTTTACTTCTGTTTATTCAGCGTAAGCAGCCAAAGATTGAGGTGAAGTATGTCGATTTCGCAGGCGATCGCCCCCCATCTTCCGGCGCTTCGCCGTTTCGCCCGGGCGTTGACGGGAAGCCAGCGGGGGGGCGATGCCTACGTGGTCGAGACGCTGGAGTCGATCGTCGCCGATCCATCGAACCTCGATACGCGGATCGATGTCCGATGCGCGCTCTACAAGCTGTTCCTCAATCTGTGGACCTCGGTTGCGGTCAACAACGTCACCGACGGCGGGGCAGGCTCGACCGACGAGATCGGCGCCAGCCGCCGCCTCGAGGCGATCTCGCTGAAACCACGCGTCGCGCTGTTGCTGACGGCCCTCGAAGGGTTCGACATCAACGAAGTCTCGGCGACGATGGATTGCTCGATCGACCAGGCACGGGCTTTGATCGAGGCGGCGAACGTCGAGATCGCGACGCAGATCTCGACCGAAGTGCTGATCATCGAGGACGAGCCCTTGATCGCGCTCGACCTGCAGAACCTCGTCGAGGATCTGGGACATCGGGTGGTCGATGTCGCCCGCACCCATCGCGAGGCCTTGAGGGCCGTCGAGCACCATAAGCCCGGTCTCATCCTGGCCGACATCCAGCTGGCGGACGGCAGTTCCGGGCTTGAAGCCGTCAATGAGATCCTCGGCGCTTTCGAGGTTCCGGTCATCTTCATCACGGCCTATCCGGAGCGGTTCCTTACCGGCGCACCGCCCGAACCTGCGTTTCTGCTGGCCAAGCCGTTCTCGGTCGAAACCCTGCGGGCGCTGATCAGCCAGGTCTTGTTCTTCGACCGGAGATCCCATCGCGGAGAGGGATCGGGCGAGATGTTCTCGGCGCGTGCCTGACCTCGGGACGTGAGCCCTGGGTTTGGCCGCCCCGGGGGAGTCTCGAAGGTTCCCCCCCTGAGGCCCATCGGCTCTGCTCCCACGGCCCAGCGCGGACGTGGCCATGAGCAATGCGGGGTGCGGCGTTTCGTTCCACGGCATGGCGCCGGCGGCCCGGCGCCCCATAAAGGCAGGACCCGTTACCCGAACATTGCCCATGCAGGCCTTCACGGCGGATGCCTTTTTGATCGACGACCTGCGGCAAAGTGTCGACGAGAGGCTCGATCGTCTCGTGCCTCATTGTTCGGGCGGATCGAGCAAGGTCAGCCAGGCTGTCCGCTATGCCCTTCTGGCGCCGGGCAAGCGGATCCGCCCCCTGCTCACCTTGCTGGCCGCGACCGAGTTCGGGGCCGAGGTCGCCGCGGCGCTCGACGTCGCCTGTGCGACCGAGATGGTTCACACGGCGTCCTTGGTGCTCGACGATCTGCCGTCCATGGACGATGCCGTACTGCGCCGCGGTCAGCCGACCACTCACGTGCGCTTCGGCGAGAGCATCGCGATCCTGGCCGCGGTGGCTTTGCTCAATCAGGCGTTTTCCACCATCGTCCGCTCGCCGCATCTGCTCGCCGAGACTCGAGTGGCCCTGGTCGAGCGCATGTCCGATGCCATCGGTTTCGACGGGCTCGTCAGCGGCCAGGAGATCGATCTCGACGAGCGCTCGTCAGGTGCCACGCTGGGGCGCCTGGAAGCCCTCAACCGGCAAAAGACGGGCGTCTTGTTCGAAGCCGCGCTCGAACTCGGCGCCCGCGTGGCGGGAGTGCGCGACCGGCGGATTTCCGCCCTGCGTCAGGCGGCGGCCCACCTCGGCCTTGCCTATCAGATCGCCGACGACCTTTTCGATACACCCGCAGCCTTGTCGGCACGCCCGTCGTCGAAAGACCGCAACAAGGATCGGGGCAAACCCACCGTGGTGTCGCTCCTCGGGGTGGAGCGGGCGCAAGAGCGGATCGGCCATCACCTGTCGGAAGCCCTGAACCTCCTGCCGGGCGAACAGGACGGGTCGCAGTTCCTGCGGGGCTACGTCAGTTTCGCCTTCAGTCCGGCGCGGATGTGCTGACCGCCGCCCTCCGCCTT
>CAXSEU010000530.1:0-2172 GCA_964236485.1 uncultured Lichenihabitans sp.
TCGTTCTCGGTGGCCGCCTTGACCACAAGAACGCATTCGGCAAAGCCGCCGTAGTTCTCGCAGGTGGTGATCCGCGCGAGCGCGGCCGACCTCGCCGCCTCGTCGATCTGGCCACGTTGCACCTGACGGGTCATGGTCCCGTTGATCGTGGCGAGACCCGCCTTCAGCCGTTCCCCGGCGACGTCGTTGAGGACGACATCGAAGCCCGCCAGGGCGGCCACGTGAGCGATGCCGGTGCCCATCTGCCCGGCCCCGATCACGCCGAGCCTCCGAATCTCTACGGACATTCCGCGCCTCGCGATCCGCACGCTTCAGCACCGCCCGGGCCGAGGCGGCGCGACGTTGTGGTCATTTGCCCTTGCCGAGTTCGGCGTCGAGTTCGGGCAGGATCTGGAACAGATCGCCCACGAGGCCATAGTCGGCGACCTGGAAGATCGGCGCTTCCTCGTCCTTGTTGATCGCCACGATGACCTTGGAATCCTTCATGCCGGCCAAGTGCTGGATGGCCCCGGAGATACCCACCGCGATGTAGAGGTCCGGAGCCACGACCTTGCCGGTCTGGCCAACCTGCCAATCGTTTGGTGCGAAACCGGCATCGACGGCCGCCCGCGAGGCGCCCATGGCGGCGCCCAGCTTCCGGGCGATCGGTTCGATGAAGATCTGGAAGTTTTCGGACTTGCCCAGGGCACGGCCGCCCGAGACGATCACCTTGGCAGAGGTGAGTTCAGGCCGATCGAGCTTGGCCAGAGCCTCATCGGCGAAGCTCGACAATGCCGGACCCGTGGCGGGCTCGACCGTCTCGACGGGCGCGGGTGCGGTTCCGGGGCCGGCCGGCGGGAACGCCGTCGTGCGGACCGTGATCACCTTGACCGGGTCGCTCGATTGAACCGTCTGGATCGCGTTGCCGGCATAGATGGGTCTCTCGAACGTATCGGGCGAGACCACCCGCGTGATCTCCGAGACCTGCATGACGTCGAGCAGCGCCGCGAGGCGCGGCATGGTGTTCTTGGTGTTGGCGGTGGCCGGGGCGATGATGACGTCATGATCATCGGCCAGCCGCACCAGCAGCGCCGCCAGGGGCTCGGCGAGATCATGATCGAACGAGACGTCTTCGGCCACGAACACCTTCTGAACGCCGTCGAGCGAGGCCGCCGCGTCGGCGGCCCGCCGGGCGTCGGCGCCGGCGACCAGGACATGGACCGGCGCCCCGAGGGCCCTCGCGGCCGTCAGGGCCCGAGCCGTGACGTCGTTCAGGTGGCCGGCCTTCTGCTCGGCGACGAGCAGCGTCGTCATCGAATCACTCCGCTTTCGCGCAATCGGGTCACGAGTTCGCCGACCGATGCCACCTTGACTCCGCCCTTGCGCCCTTGCGGCTCGACCGTGTTGAGGACCTTGAGCCGCGGCGCGACGTCGACGCCGTAATCCGCCGGGGTCTTTTCGGCGATGGGCTTCTTCTTCGCCTTCATGATGTTGGGCAGGCTCGCGTAGCGCGGCTCGTTGAGGCGCAGGTCCGACGTCACCACCGCGGGCAGCTTCAGCTTCACGGTCTGGGACCCGCCGTCGACCTCGCGCGTCACCGCCGCCTCGCCCTCTTCGATCACCAGCTTCGAGGCGAAGGTCCCCTGCCCCCAACCATTGAACGCCGCCAGCATCTGGCCGGTCTGATTGCAGTCATCGTCGATCGCCTGCTTGCCGACGATGACGAGGCCAGGCTCTTCCGCCTTGCAGACGCCGGCAAGGATTTTGGCCACCGCCAGCGGTTCGACCGCACCGTCGACCTTCACGTGGATGCCCCGGTCCGCCCCCATGGCAAGGCCCGTCCTCAGCGTTTCCGTCGCTTGCGCGGGGCCGATCGTGACCACCACGACCTCGGTCGCCTTGCCGGCCGCGTCCTGCCGCAGCGCCTCCTCGACGGAGATCTCGTCGAAGGGGTTCATGGCCATCTTCACGTTGGCGAGGTCGACTCCCGACCCGTCGGGCTTGACGCGGATCTTGACGTTGTAATCGACCACGCGCTTGACGGGGACGAGGATTTTCATCGTACGCGATGTCCAAGGAACGGCGAGCGAGGCAGGGGTTCGATCGGGCCGCAGTGGTACAGGCGGGCCGTGGCCAAGTCAACACGCCAGCCAGGCCAGACCGCGGCCGCCGCCCGGGCGATCTTCTATGTCG
>CAXSEU010000531.1:0-2168 GCA_964236485.1 uncultured Lichenihabitans sp.
TTGTTGCCGAAATCCACGGCATGGATCCTTGGGAATATCTGCTCACCTACCGCATGTGGACGGAGTTTTCGCTTTATTCGATGTTCGCCATGCACGACGGCATCATGGACCGCTACCATCATTCAGCCTCTTGGATGGACCAGTTCGGCAAATCCTTGCGGGTCAAGAACAATTTCTAGAGCACCGAGGATTTCCCCCGCTGGACGCCGGAACCGTCCCTGGAACCCGGAGCACGAGGCATCTTCATGATTTGCCAGAGCAACGCCAACGTGGATCCGGGGGAATTGCGCGCCCGCCTCAAGCCGATCTTCGACAAAGGCGTTCCGATCGGGTAGATCGAATCCACGCGGCATCACCCATGGCTTCGATCGTCGTCTGCCCGCTTTCGCGGCTCGGTGACGTCTTCCGTTCGAGCGGCGCGCGGGACGTCGTTACCTTGATGCGCCGCGGGCAGTTCGAGGTGCCGCGCCTCCCATGGAGACGTCACCTTCGGCTCGAACTTTCGGATATCGTCGAGCCGGCGGACGACCATGTGATGCCGGCTGCGGATCATCTCGACCGACTGCTCAGCTTCGCCGAGGACTGGAATCGCCGCCGCCCACTGCTCTTGCACTGCTACGCCGCGGCGGCCTTCCTCCTGACCTGCGCGCTGCGACCCGAGGCAGCGGAGGATGATCTCGCGCGGCAGCTTCGCGCGTCCTCGCCGACCGCCACGCCGAACCGCAGGATCGTCGCCCTCGGCGATGCGATGCTCCGCCGCTCGGGCCGGATGATCGAGGCCATCGCGGCGATCGGACGCGGAGCCGAGTGTTCCGAGGGTGTTCCGTTCAGCCTCGAACTCGACCCTCAGATGCCCGCATACCAGTCATAGCCGTTGTCTTCCCAGTAGCCGCCCTTGCCGTCGCCGAACCTGGCGTACGAGTCCACCAGTTCGATGCGCATGATGTATTTCGACATCTTGTAGCCGAGCGCCTGTTCGAGCCGCAGCCGCAACGGTGCCCCGTGCGGCACCGGCAAAGGTCCGCCGTTCATCTCGTAGGCCAGGATGGTCTGAGGATGCGCGGCGTCGACGAGGTCGATCGAGCCGTAGAACGGGGTCGGCCCGCCGAGGGCACCGTCGTCCATCGTATCGGCGCAATGGAACACCACGTAGCGAGCCTCGCCTTTCACGCCGACGCGTTCCAGCACCTGCGACAATGGTACACCGGTCCACTTGCCGATGCAGCTCCAGCCCTCGACGCAATCGTGCCGGGTGATCTGCGTCCGGGACGGCATGGCTCTCAAGTCGGCAAGCGAGAATTCCGCCGGGTGGTCGACGAGGCCGTCGACCTTCATCTTCCAGTCCTTGAACCCGTCGGCCGCCATCGCCTTGTAGGCCTCGCTTGACGGATCGGTGCTGCCGTTGGCCTTGAACTTCGGCGAGATGTCTGCCTCGGTATATTCGGGCGCCAGGGCCGACCGGCCGAGGACGGCCCTCTGGGTCGCCAGGGTCAGCTGGTTGGCGGAATCGAGCAGGCCCATGACCCAATCGCCGCCCGGCACTTTACCGCAGGCCGCAAGCGCAGCGCCCGTCACGCCGAGGAGCCCCGCTCGAAGAAGTCCGCGTCGGGTCGTCGAGGTTTTACGCATCGGTCGCGGTGCTCTGCTTTGGGGCGCCGACATCGAACCAGCCGGTGATCATCGAGCGCATGTTGTTGTAGACCCCGGTCAGCAGCACCATGGCAATATGCACGATGAAGAACGCCAGAAGGCCGAAGGCCAGCACGAAATGCACGGTGCGTGCCGTCTGCCGCCCGCCGAAGAGCGCCAGCAGCTGCGGAAAGGCGGTGTCGAGCCCGGGCGACATGGTCAACCCAGCCAGCACGATCAGCGGCAGAGCCACGAAGATCACGGCGAAATAGGCGAGCTTCTGGAGCACGTTGTAGCGCCGCGCATTCTCGCCGTGAGGGAACCTCAACCGGAGATGATCCATGATCGACCGCCCGGTATGGGCGAGGTCGTTACGATCGGGAACGATGTCCCGGCTGAAGTGGCGGGAGACGAGGCCATAGACGAGATAGGCGAGCCCGTTCAGCACCAGGATCCAGGCGAAGAAGAAATGACACTTTCGACCAGTACCGAGGTCCTGCTGGGCCGGCAGGGTGATCCAGCTCGGGAAGGCACGCTCG
>CAXSEU010000532.1:0-2166 GCA_964236485.1 uncultured Lichenihabitans sp.
ACGAAGAAGGCGTCCCGGAGCCAACAGAAGTGATAATCCCAGTTTCGGGTCGAGCCGGGCGCCTCCGGGATGGAGGTCGTATGGGCGGCGACAATCGCGCCGGTCTCCTCGAACGAGCAAAGCTTGAGCGTTATGGCGGCGCGGGCGACGTCGGCCTGCCATTCGAAGGGCAGGGCCAGATAGCGGGTCCAATCGAGCCAATATTCGCGGGTGCGGTCTTCGAACTCGCGACCGGTCGATTCAAGCGAACTCCGGAATGGTTCGTCAGGCCCGAAGATCAGCGTGATGGTGCGATTCAGGGCGAAACTCGTCTCGTGCTCTATGTAGGACAGAGGGGCATCGGTCGTCAGACGGATGACGTTGTCGCCGCCCATGTAGCGGATGTGGTTCGAACCGATCGCGATGTCCGTCACCTTCTTGCCGTATCCGTAAGTCGGCCGTGATCGGACGGTGATGCGCGGCAAGCCGCTCACCGGCTCGATCCGCCGCACGATTTGCGAAGGGCGGAAGATGCGTCCGTATTGCTTGAAGCGCGGCATGAAGTCGGTGACCTTCACGACGCCGCCCCGGCTGTCTTTGAGGTGGGTTTCGACGATCGCGGTGTTGCGCAGGTAGGCGGCGCTCACGTCGACCTGATCGTCAAGGAGGACGTCGGAAAAGCCCTTCTCCTCGTCCCCAGCCAGAAGCCTCGAAAAGACCGGATCGGAATCGAAGCGCGGCGTGCACCACCAAACGATGCGGGCGCTGGTGTCGACCAGCGCGGCGACGCGGCAGTTTCCGATCAACGCGTAATCGAGGTTTCGCTGGGTCTTCATGCGCTCACCGTCTGAAAAGTGTTATCTGCCTCAGCCATGTGCGAACGGCCGGGGGGTCGGGAAAGGTTCCCGTGACGTCCACCGGCGTGCCGCCGACCGCATAAGCCAACCCGTCGCGGTTCAAGGCGGCCGTGAAGCCGGGCCAGTCCGTCACGTCGTCGCCTACGAAGATCGGACGCCGCCCTTGAAACTCCCGTCGCTGGAGGAAGCGTTCGACCGCGACGCCCTTGTTGAAGTCGCTCCGCTTGATCTCGAAAACGAAGTGCCCGGGCATGATGCGCAATTGGAGGTCAGCATGCGCCGCGATGAACTGCTCGAGTGCCATGACGAGCGCGCCGCGGCTTTTGGGCACGGACCGATAATGAACCGCGAACGAATAGGTCTTGTTCTCCGCCATCGCGCCCGGGAACCCCTCGACGAGGCCGGACAGCTCACGCCACAGAAGATCGGGAATGGCGGGGGCACCGACCACCACGTCGGCCTGATCCGGCTCGAAGCGGAACTCGGCACCATGGACGCCGCTCGCTCGCAGCCGGAGGGGATGGAACAGCGCGTCTAGGTTGGAGATGGTCCGCCCGCTGACGAGCGCCAAGGCCCCTCCCAGCCGCCGGTTGAGGTCCTCGAGGTCCTCGACCAGGCTGCCCGGTACCACGACCGAATCCGGTCGGGCGGCAATGTCGATCAGCGTCCCGTCGACATCGAGGAACAAAGCGAAGTCTCCGCTTGGGGGTTCAGGGATCATCGGCCCGCTCCGTTGGACAACGGCACCTGGGGAGGTGCGGGCATCACGAAAACGATCATGGGATCACAGCCCGAAGCGGCGGAACGTGGCGCCGGCCGCAAAGTTCCACGGCTCAGCTCAAGCTACATTGTGCGGCGCGGAACGAATTTCTTACTGCAGCGTTCAGGCTTCAAGCACGTCCCTGGCTCCAATACGAGATCTGATGATGCGCATCGCCCAAATCGCACCGCTGATGGAAAGCGTCCCCCCCAGGCTGTACGGAGGGACCGAGCGGATCGTATCCTGGCTCACGGAGGAACTGGTCGATCAGGGCCACGACGTCACGCTCTTCGCCAGCGGCGATTCCATCACGGCGTCGAATCTTGTCGCCTGCACAACCGAGGCGATCCGGCTGTCGGACACCATGGTCGATTACCTGCCGCATTATACCATGATGGTCGATCGAGTACGCCGGTTGTCTCAGGCATTCGACATCCTGCACTTCCATGTCGACATGTTCCATTTCCCGCTTTTCCGCGGCTTGGAGAGTCGCACCATCACCACGCTGCACGGCAGGCAAGATCTTCCCGATCTTTGGCCATTCTATCGCGCTTTTCCGGACATGCCTCT
>CAXSEU010000533.1:0-2148 GCA_964236485.1 uncultured Lichenihabitans sp.
TCGACCATGAAGGTCGATCGGCCCCGCGCCAGATCGTCCGCCGCGCCGACGCGCGAGAACAGCCGGTCGACGACGCCGATATGGGCGGCCGCGGCGGGCACATAGGAGCCCATCTGGGCCAGGATGGCGATCAGCGCGTTCTGGCGCAGGAAGGTCGACTTTCCGGCCATGTTGGGGCCGGTGACGACCGCGATGCGACCACCGCCCCTATCCCGTCTGCCCCCGGCGGGGGCAAGCCCGGAGAGGTCGCAGCCATTGGAGACGAAGCTGCCCCCCCGTTGCTTCAGTGCCGCCTCGACGACCGGATGCCGGCCGCCTTCGATGCGGAAGGCGAGGGAGGCATCGATCTCGGGCCGCGACCAGCCGCGAGCCTGCGCCACCTCGGCAAGTGCGAAGGCGACGTCGATGATCGCGAGGGCGTCGGCGGCGGCCCGGATGGCGGCGGCCTTGTCAAGCACCTGCCGCACCAGGGCGTCGAAGATCCCGCGCTCGATCGCCAGCAACCGGTCGGCCGCCGAGGCGATGCGGCTTTCGAGGTCGGCGAGTTCCGCCGTCGAGAACCGCATGGCTCCGGCCATGGTCTGCCGGTGGATGAACAGCGCGTCATGGGGCGGCCGGCGCCAGGTCTCTCCGGCCTCGGCCGAGACTTCGATGAAGAAGCCGAGGAAGTTGTTGTGCTTGATCTTCAGCATCCGGGTGCCGGTCTCGTCCGCGTACCGGGCCTGAAGGGCCGCCACCACCTTTCGCGTGTCGTCGCGCAGCAGCCGGACCTCGTCCAGCGCGGGATCGAAACCGGGGCGGATGAAACCGCCGTCCCGCGCCAGCAGCGGCAGTTCGGCGGCGAGCGCGTCGCCGAGCGCGATGCCGAGTGCGCCGTCGATGCGTCCCGCCAGGGCGGCGGCGCCTGCGAGTTCAGCCGGGAGGTCCTGCTCGCCCAGCAACGCGGCCGACACCTCGAACGCGGATGCGAGCCCGTCGCGCAGCGCCGCGAGATCGCGCGGACCGCCGCGCCCGAGCGCCAGGCGAGACAGGGCGCGGGCAAAATCCGGCGTGCGTTTCAGCCGGGCCCGCACATCGGCGCGCAGGCGGGGCGAGGCGAGGCAGAACGCCACGGCGTCGAGCCGAGCCGCTATGCGGACGGGATCGGTCAGCGGCCCCGCCAGTCGCTCGCCGAGCAGCCGCCCGCCGCCCGGCGTCACGGTCATGTCGATGGCGGCCAGCAGCGAGCCCGCCCGCTCGCCCGCCATGGTGCGGACGAGTTCGAGGTTGAGGCGCGTCGAGGGGTCGATCTCGACCGTGAGGCTGCGGTCGGCGCGGACCGGTGGTCTCAGCGAGGGGCGGGCGCCGATCTGCGTGCGCGCCACATAGCCGACCGCGATGGCGGCGGCGACGACCTCGGCGCGCGCGAACGTCCCGAAGCCGTCGAGCGTCTCGACCCCATACCATTCGCACAGGCGCCGTTCGGCCGCCGCCGAATCGGCGACGTCGCGCGCCACCCGGGTGACGGCGACGCCCGTGTCGCCGAGCACGGCCTTGACCGATGCGTCGTCCGCCAGCGCGTCCGCCACCACGATTTCCGCCGGATCGAGGCGCGCCAGCAGGGCGGGCAGTCCCGCGCCCGGAGCTTCGAAGACCAGAAAATTGCCGGTCGAGATATCGATGGCCGCCGCCCCGAAGACGAAGGCACCCTCGTCGGCCCTGAGCCGCGAGAGAGCCACCAGCTGGTTGGCGCGGGCGGGGTGGAGCAGCCGCTCCTCCGTGATGGTGCCCGGTGTCACCAGCCGCACCACATCGCGGCTGACCACCGATTTGCCGCCCCGCTTGCGGGCTTCGGCCGGGTCCTCGGTCTGCTCGCAGACCGCGACCTTGTGGCCGAGGGCGATCAGGGTGTGAAGATAGTCGTCCGAGCGCTCGACCGGCACGCCGCACATGGCGATGTCCCGGCCCTCGTGCTTGCCGCGCTTCGTCAGCACGATGCCGAGGGCGCGCGCCGCGATCTCGGCATCCTCCTGGAACATCTCGTAGAAGTCGCCCATCCGGTAGAACAGGAGACTGTCCGGATGGCGCGCCTTGATGCCGAGATACTGCGCCATCATGGGCGTGACACGGTCCGCCTCGCCGTCGGACGAGGAGCGGGAGGGGGCGGCG
>CAXSEU010000534.1:0-2138 GCA_964236485.1 uncultured Lichenihabitans sp.
CGGACGCCCCAGAGATACCAGTTATCGACCACGGTGCCCGTCATCAGGATGCCGGAGCGCGTGATCTTGTCGCCACTTCGCTGGGTCAGCTTGGCGGCCCATTCGAGCAGGCTCGCCTCGTCGGTGGGGAACTTCGTCGGGTCGAGCCCGGCCGCCTTCACATGATCGAGGTTGATCAGCGGCTGCAGGCTCATGAGATCCATGGGAATCATCTGCAACTCGGGGCCGATCTTTGGATATTTCGCCGCCTTCAGCGAATTCGCCGAGAAGTCCGAGATGTCGAGGCCGACCTTTTTGGCCAGATCGTCGAGCGGCACCGTGATGCCGTCCTTGGCGAGCGCCGCGTCCTTGCCGGCGGTGCCCCAGCCGAAATCCGGGGCGTTGCCGGACGCGGCGGCGGCCAGGATCTTGGTGCGATATTGCTCCTCGGGGACCAGTTCGAGGCGGATCTGGACGCCTTGGGGTTTATGCGCCTCGTTGAAGCTCTTGATCACCTTCTCCCAGACCTCGCCGTCGGAGGCTTGCAGCCAGCTCCAGTGAACAAGCTCGATCGGGGCCGCGAGCGCGGGACGCGCGAGTGCCGTGCTGGCCAGGGCCACGCCGGCTGAGCCGGCGAGAAAGTTGCGACGCGAAATGCCGGTGTCAGCCATGATCATCCTCGTTCAAGCGTGGTGGGGAACTTCGACGCGCCGGGCGTAGAGCCCGGTCACGCCAGTGGCGTCGCGGCGATAGTAGGCCGCAAGGAGAGTGCCGTCCCGCGCCAGGGCGGCGGTGGGATAGCCGATGTCGTGGCTGGCGAGATCGCCGGCGACGACGATGGGCGGATCGCCCCAGGTGTCGCCGTCGTCAGCCGACAGGCTGAGCAGGATGCTGCCGGGGGCGTCGCGCACGGCGGGCAGTGCCGCGAGGCGTCCATCGTTGAGGGCGACGAGATGCGCCGGAAAGCCGGGCAGGCCAGCGGGTCGGGGTTCCGTCCATGTGACGCCGTGATCGTGCGACCGGACCACCCGCAGCTGCCGGCCGACGTTCTCGCGCAGCAGCATGAGCAGCGTGCCGTCGCCGAGCAGGCTCGTCGACGGCTCCTCGAACGCGGCATGGGGTGCGCTCGCGACAGGTTCCGGCGGACGCCAGCTCGTTCCACCGTCGCACGAGCGGATCAGGAACACACTGCGGTAGTGGGGCGGGTCGGTCAGCGGCACCAGCATGTCGCCGCTGGCCGCGACAATGCCGCCCCGCAACCCGTAGCCGCCGGAGTAGGGGTCGAGATCGGGCTCGGCCAGCCACGTCCAGCATCGGTCGCCGGGGTCGCCCCACCAGAGCGTCATGGCACCGCCGCCGCGGGCCCAGGTGATCGTCCCGTCGCCCACCGGGCCATCGAGTTCGCGTGACGCGTCGCGTTCACGCCGCAGGTCGGCGGCCGAGGTCAGCCACGGCTCCTCGATCGCCTCTGCCGGATCGGCGTACCAGCGGAAACGCCACTGGTTGAGCAGCACGCCGCCGTCGAGGAGGGCCGTCAGGCCGCCGCACTCGGTGCCGGCCAGGCCGGGAACGGGCAGAGGGGCCGGATTGGACCAAGTCTCTCCCTCGTTGTCCGACCACAGCCCGATGGTGATGAAGTCGGGATCAAGCGGCGGGTGCAGGGTGACGGGCCGACGCGGCCCGGAGGTGGCGACAAGCAGCCATGATCCACCGGCGAGGCGAGCCAGATGCGGATGCGCGATATAGCGCTGATCGTCCCGCACGAGGATCCGCTCCGGCCCCATCATCGCGCCTCTCAGCCGGCCAGCCGGAAACGGGTGGCCCGCACGTATTGGACGGGCGCGGGATCGTCGCTCCACTCGTGGTATGAGGCCACCACCGTGTCGTCCGGCATCTGCACCACGCTCGGGTAGCCGATGTGCTGGAAGCCGCCCGGATGGGTCATGGAGATGGCACCCGCGTCGGCCTCGCCGGTGCCGGGTGTCATGACGCTGGAGCCCGGCTTCAGCTCGGACGTGCGCGTCGGCAAGCCGCCTTCCCGGATCGTGAACTCGTTCTTCTTCGTCCAGGTGATCCCGTCCTCGGAGATCACGCCGCGTACGCCGAAGGGCGCCCGGCGGTAGCCGTAGACCATGAGGTCGCGGCCGTCGTTCAGCAGG
>CAXSEU010000535.1:0-2132 GCA_964236485.1 uncultured Lichenihabitans sp.
TGTACACGTCGAGACAAACGGCGCCGAGCAGCACCAGACCCTTGATGACCTGCTGGTAGTCGATGCCGATGCCGAGGATCGACATGCCATTGTTCATCACCCCGATGATGAAGGCGCCGATCACCACGCCCGTCACCTTGCCGACGCCGCCCGAGGCCGAGGCGCCGCCGATGAAGCAGGCCGCGATCACGTCGAGTTCGAAGCCGAGACCACCCTTGGGGGTCGCGGTGTTGAGGCGCGCCGCGAAGATCATGCCGGCGAGCCCCGCCAGCACCCCCATGTTGACGAAGGTCAGGAAGGTCAGCCGCTCAGTCTTGATGCCGGACAGCCTGGCGGCCTTGATGTTTCCGCCGAGCGCGTAGATGCGCCGCCCGATCGTCGTCTTGTTGGTGACGAAACGGTAGAGCAGGATCAGGATCGCCATGATGATGAGGACGTTGGGCAGGCCCCGGTATGACCCCATCTGGTAGGCGAAGGCGAGCAGGATCAGCGCCAGGAAGCCGTTGCGCAGCATGAAGGCGCCGATGCCCTCCTTGAGGGCGCCATGGCTCTGTTGCACCATGCGGCGGCGCAGGCTGATGCCGATGAAGATCGCAGTGATCGCGAGGGCGACGAGCACCGAGGTGTATTGGCCGGCGAAATTCGGGAAGAAGCCCTTGGCCAGGAGCTGGAACACGTTGGGGAACGGGCCCACGGAGGCGCCGTTCAGCACCGACAGCGTCAGCCCGCGGAAGACCAGCATGCCAGCCAGCGTGACGATGAAGCTCGGGATCTTGAAGTAGGCGGCGAAGTAGCCCTGGCTGGCGCCCACCAGGCCGCCGACGACGAGGCACAGGATCGTCGCGGTGAGGTATTCGACGTTGTAGTTGACCATGAGAACGGCGGCGAGCGCGCCGACAAAGCCCACCACCGAGCCGACCGACAGGTCGATATGCCCCGCCACGATGATCAGCAGCATGCCGAGCGCCATGACGACGACATAGCTGTTCTGCAGGATGAGGTTGGTGAGGTTCAGCGGCTGGAACAGCACGCCGCCCGTCGCATATTCGAAGAACAGCATGATGACCACGAGCGCGATCAAGAGGCCGTAGTCGCGGAAGTTGCCTTTGGCGAGCATTTGCCGCACGCCCGTGCCCATGCCGGTCTTGGCGGCGGGAAGGGGTCCCGGCTTCGGATGCGCGACGGTGACGGGATCGAGCCCGCCGGGCGCGTTGATTGAGCTCATCAGTGGAGGTCCTTGGATCGCATGATGGCGCGCATGATGATCTCCTGGGTCGCCTCGCTGCCGCGGAATTCGCCCACGAACCGGCCCTCGTTCATCACGTAGATCCGGTCGCACATGCCGAGAAGTTCGGGCATCTCGGACGAGATCATCAGCACGCCCTTGCCCTCCTCGGCCAGCGCATTGATGATGGCGTAGATCTCGTATTTGGCGCCGACGTCGATGCCGCGCGTCGGCTCGTCGAGGATCAGCACCTCGGGCGTCGTGAACAGCCATTTGCTGAGCACGACCTTCTGCTGGTTGCCGCCCGACAGGTTCACCGCCTGCTGTTCGACGCCGAAGCAGCGGATGTTCAGCTTCGACCGGTAGTCGGTGGCGACGGCGAACTCCCTATGAGAGTCGATCACCATGGCGGAGGACACGCCTCGCAGATTTGCGAGCGTGGTGTTCTTGGTGATGTTCTCGTCGAGCACGAGGCCGAGTTGTTTACGGTCCTCGGTCACGTAGGCGATGCCGGCAACGCTGGCCTCGGCGACGGTCGCTACGTCGATCGCCCTGCCGTTCAGCATCACCTCGCCGGAGATGTTCTGCCCGTAGGATCTACCGAAGACGCTCATGGCGAGTTCGGTGCGGCCCGCGCCCATCAATCCGGCGACGCCGACGACCTCGCCGCGGCGCACCGTGAGGTTGATGTTCTTGCATACCGCGCGATCGGGATGAAGGGGATGGTAGGCATTCCAGTTGCGCACTTCGAACAAGGGTTCGCCGATTCTGGGCGTGCGCGGCGGGTAGCGGCTTTCCATGTCGCGGCCCACCATCCCCTTGATGATGCGATCCTCGTTGATGGCATCCCGGTGGCAGTCGCGCGTTTCGACCGAGGAGCCGTCCCGGATGATGGTGATCTGGTCGG
>CAXSEU010000536.1:0-2130 GCA_964236485.1 uncultured Lichenihabitans sp.
AGGCCACGACGCCACGACGCCGCTCCTCGGGGCCGAGCGCCGAAATGGCATTGCAGGCGCCCCGGAACTTGAAGGCGCCGGAGCGCTGGAAATTCTCGCATTTGAAGAACAGTTTCGCCTCGGCAAGCGCATCGCCGGTCCGCGACGTCAGAACCGGCGTCCGGTGCGCGACGCCGGCGATGCGCTCCGCCGCGCGGACCACGTCGGCATAGGAGGGCGAGGGGTGCGAGGCACCCGGGGCGGAGGTCGCGATCATAGGCTTCTCCTGCGGCACGAAGGGACCTCCTTAAGTTCACAATTCCCGTTTCCTCATCCTGAGCCGGCCGCTCCGCGGCCGAATCGAAGGACGGCAGGCGTCAGCCGTGCTTCGAGACGGCCCTGGCGGCCCTCTTCAGCATGAGGATCATCGGTTTTCAAACGGACTGCCAGCAGCTCTGATCCGGCAGCGGGAACCGCAGCGCCGCCACACCTGTTCCCCCAATGTGAAACAGGAAACCCACATGACCCGCGCCCTTGCTGCCCTGACGTGTCTTCTCGGCTTGACCGGCGCCGCCGAGGCGGCCAATCCGGACGCCCAGATGGACCGCTACTTCGCGATCTGGAGCGACAACGCGAAGATCACGCCCGACACCGTGGACCAGCTTTATGCCCGCCGCGTCATTTACTACGGCAAGTCGATGTCGGCGGCGGCGGTCTATCGGGACAAGCTGAACTTCATCCGCCGATGGCCGGACCGTCGTTACGGCGTGGTGCCGGGCTCGGTCAGCAAGACCTGCCAGGCCGCAACGTGCAAGATTTACGCCGTCCTGTCCTGGCAGAAGACCGATCCCCGAACCCGCCAGGGAAGCAAGGGCGCCAACACCATCGTCCTGACGCTGAGGCGAGAGAACGGTCTTCTCAAGATCGCCCGGGAAAGCGGCACGCCGGTCGCGGAATCGTCGTGCCGCTCCGCCGGCAGGCGGTTCGTCTGTTCTTCCTATCGATAAGATCGCAGGAGGGGGTACCAGGGTCCACGGCATCCGCCGCCCTTTGCGTTCCGGCGCTGTCCGTCCCACACTGCGGCCTGACGCGGCCTCCGACGGACCTTCATGCCTCGACGCCAGAGAATCCTGCCCATGCGGCGCGATTACAACCGCTGGGTCGCCAACGAGACGCTGGAAGATTTCGCCCTGCGCTTCACGGCCAAGACGGCGCGGCGCTGGTCCGCCCCGCGCGTGGCGCAGACGGCCATCGGCGCCATCTCGTTCCTCGCCCTCGAGGCCATCGGCGGCGCCATCACGCTGAGCTACGGCTTCTCCAACGTGCTGGCCGCGACGCTGGTGGTCGGCGTCGTCCTCTTCGTCACCGCGCTGCCGATCAGCCTCTACGGGGCGCGCTACGGGGTGGACATCGATCTCCTGACGCGCGGTGCCGGCTTCGGCTACATCGGCTCGACCGTGACGTCGCTCGTCTATGCGACCTTCACGTTCATCCTCTTCGCCATCGAGGCCTCGATCATGTCGAGCGCCCTCGACCTCGTCTTCGGCATCCCGTTCTGGCTCGGCTATGGGCTGAGCGCGGCGGCGGTCATTCCGCTCGTCACCTATGGCATCACCTGGATCAGCCGCTTTCAACTGGCGACGCAGCCCCTCTGGATCGTCCTCAACGTCCTGCCGATCGGCTTCATCCTGTGGCGAGACTGGCCGGGCGTCGTCGCCTGGACGCATTTCCCGGGGCTTGCGCCGGGGGACGCGTCCAGGTCCGGCTTCGATCTCCTGAAGTTCGGCGGCGCGGCCTCGGTCATCCTGGCCCTGATGCCGCAGATCGGCGAGCAGGTGGACGTGCTGCGTTTCTTGCCGGCCCGCCCGCGCGACGCCGGCTGGCTCGCGGCCCTGATCGGCGCCGGACCCGGCTGGATCGTTCTCGGCGTGCCGAAACTGCTGTTCGGCTCGCTCCTCGCCGTGCTGGCGATGCGGTCCGGCGTGTCGCCGGAGCACGCGGCGGAACCGGCCCGGATGTACCGCCTGGCCTTCGGCTACGTCCTGCCCTGGCGGGAGGCCGTGGCCCTGCTGACGGCCGGTTTCGTGGTCGTGTCGCAGTTGAAGATCAACGTGATGAACGCCTATGCGGGCTCGCTCGCCTGGTCGAACT
>CAXSEU010000537.1:0-2121 GCA_964236485.1 uncultured Lichenihabitans sp.
ATCACAGGCGGAGTCAGGCCGTCAACGACAAATGCTCAAACTGATAGATGATCAGTTCTCCCGCCCTTCGAGAGAAGGTCATTCAAATAACTGTAACAAGCGAAAAGCCACAATTTCGATTTTATCGGAAAACATCGAATTTTTTCTTCTCTCTACTAGATCAAGAACAACGAAACAAGGAAAAACGCCTGCAATTTCAATGCTGAGATTACTCTTGGTTCAGGTAGTAGCCTTGATCCTTCTGTTCTTTTGATAGGTCCCCCCCTGCCCGATGCACAAGCTTTCATCATACCGGTCCTGTCCTCGGCTATCCCCGAACCGTTCCATGTGGAAGATCGTATAGGTCCCGGCGCCGAGTCCTTGCTGGGCGACCGCATGGAACAGGGGAGTAAGGCATGAAGACGACCATCATCGGCGCGGGGTTTGTGGGACGCGCCTGGGCGATCAGTTTCGCCCGGGCCGGGCACGAGGTGCGGCTGTGGGACGCATACCCGAGGCTCTGCAGAAGGCGCTCGCCTTCATCGAGGGCATCCTGCCGGACCTCGATGCCAGCGATCTGCTCGGCGGCGCCACCCCGTCGGCGGTGCGAGGCCGGATGACGGCGGTCGCGGACCTCACCGAGGCTCTGGCGGACGCCGGTCACGTCCAGGAAAACACGCCCGAGCAGCGCGACGTGAAGCGGGAGGTCTTCGCGGCGCTCGACCGCCATGCCCCGGCGGGCGCCGTGATCGCCAGTTCCACCTCGGCGCTGCTGCCTTCGAGCTTTCAGGAGCACCTTCCGGGACGAGCCCGCTGCCTCGTCTGCCACCCCATCAACCCGCCCTACCTGATTCCGGCCGTGGAAGTTGTCCCTTCGCCCTGGACTTCGCCCGAGACCGTGGCTCGGGCGGCCGAGTTCATGCGCGGCTGCGGGCAGGCACCGCTGGTGATGAAACGCGAGATCGACGGCTTCATCATGAACCGCCTGCAGGGTGCGCTGCTGGAGGAATCGTTCCGCCTCGTGGCGGACGGCTACGCGGGCGTCGAGGATATCGACATCGGGCTGCGCGATGGCCTCGCTTTGCGCTGGTCCTTCATGGGGCCGTTCGAGACGATCGACCTCAACGCACCCGGTGGCGTGCGGGACTATGCCGAGCGCTACCAGGGCGTCTACGAGAAGCTGTTTCCCTCCATGCAGCGCCGCGTCGACTGGAACGGCCCGGTCATGGACGAGATCGAAGGCGAGCGGTCGCAACATGTCGCTCGCGGCGACCTCCCGGAGCGCCAGGTATGGCGTGACCGCCGCCTGATGGCGCTTCTGGCGCACAAGCGCAAAGCCGCCGCCGACCTCGGCCGCTGAAGGAATGTCCGATGAAGAAAGTCATCATCTCCTGCGCCGTCACCGGCGCGATCCACACGCCCTCGATGTCGCCGTACCTGCCCGTGACCCCGGAGGAGATCGCCGACGCGGCGGTCGGAGCCGCCGAGGCGGGCGCGGCGATCGTGCACCTCCACGCGCGCGATCCCGAGACGGGCCGGCCCGACCAGTCGCCCGAGGCTTTCGCCAGGTTCCTGCCGATCATCAAGCAGCGCACCGACGCCGTCATAAACCTGACGACGGGCGGCGCGCCTTACATGACGGTGGAAGAGCGGGTCCGGCCGGCCGCGACCTTCCGGCCGGAAGTCGCCTCGCTCAACATGGGTTCGATGAACTTCGGCCTGTTCCCCATGCTGAACCGCTACAAGGACTTCAAGCACGATTGGGAGCGGCAGGCGCTCGAGAACAGCCGCGACCTCGTCTTCAAGAACACCTATGCGGATATCGAATTCGTCCTGAAGACCTGCGCCGGCAACGGCACGCGCTTCGAGTTCGAGTGCTACGACACGGCGCACCTCTACAACCTGGCGCATTTCCTCGATCGCGGTCTCGTGGAGCCGCCGCTCTTCGTCCAGTCCGTCTTCGGCATCCTGGGCGGCATCGGTCCGCACCCCGAGGACGTGGTGCACATGCGCCGTACGGCCGAGCGCCTCTTCGGCGACCAGTACCGGTGGTCGGTGTTGGGAGCGGGGCAGAACCAGATGCGGGTCGCCGCCATGGCGGCCGCGATGAGACGCGCCAACGCCAAGGACCTGCGCCTGCTC
>CAXSEU010000538.1:0-970 GCA_964236485.1 uncultured Lichenihabitans sp.
TGGCGAGCCTGACGGCCGAGCGGGACAAGGCCACTAGAGCTTCGGCCGACGCCAAGGCCGAGCACGACCGGGTCGTGGCCGACCCAGCGGGGACCCAGCGCGCTGGGCTCGTGAAATCGATCGGCGACTTGACGACTCAGCGAGACCAACTGATCTCGAAGACCACGAAGATGCGCGAAACCTTGGCGGATCTTCAGAAGACGTCGATGCGCGCCGCCCTAGCCACGCGCGAGCTCGCCGCCATGAGGGCTCAAATCCAGAAAGCGCAGCGACAGTTGAGTGGATTGCGGTACCAGGCCGCGGCGAAGCGCCGAGACCTGTTGCCGGCAGCGCCCGCTCTGCCTCCCAGCGACCTTCAGGACCCCGCGCAAGGACAGGGTCCCCCCGAGGACTTGCCACCCGTACAGCCGGGTCGGTAGGCCCAGGCCGCGGTGCCGCGGCCCTCTTCCCTCTCCCGAGACGAGACCTTCCGCCCCTCGACGGGCTTCGGCTTCTCGTTCGTGGAAGAACCCGCCCCTGGCGATCAGGCAAACCGATCCTTCAGAACCCGAAGATGCTGGCGCCCCTGTCGGCGGTGCCGACCGCTGCCCGGAAGGGCGCGAAAAGTTCGCGGCCGACGCCGATGTGCGAGGCTTCGAGGTCCGTCGTAGCGGAGGGACGGTCGCGCCAGCCGGGCTGATCGAGGACATCGATTCGTCCGTTGACGGCGTCGACGCGGATGCGGTCACCGTCCCGCAGTTTCGCGATGTCACCGCCTTCCGCCGCCTCCGGCGTGACGTGGATGGCCGCGGGCACCTTGCCGGAGGCGCCCGAAAGGCGGCCGTCGGTGATCAGCGCCACCTTGTAACCGCGATCCTGCAGCACGCCGAGCGGCGGCATCAGCTTATGCAACTCCGGCATGCCATTGGCTTTCGGACCCTGGAAGCGCACCACGGCCACGATGTCGCCCGTGAGTTCGCCGGCCCGGAAC
>CAXSEU010000538.1:980-2103 GCA_964236485.1 uncultured Lichenihabitans sp.
CAGCCCCTCCTGCGAATCGAAGACCCGCGCCGGGGCTTCGACGACGTGCCGCTCCTCCTCGATGGCCGACGTCTTGATGATGGCGCGGCCGAGGTCGCCGTCGAGCACCTTCAGGCCGCCGGTCGGATGGAAGGGCGCCGCCGTGCCGCGCAGCACCGATTCATCGCCGCTCTCCTCCGGACCCGTCCGCCAATGGAGGTCGCCGTCGGCGGTGAGCACCGGCTCCCGGGTGTAGGCCGAAAGACCCTCGCCGAAGACGGTCTCGACGTCCTCGTGCAGCAACCCGGCACCCAGCAGTTCGCGGATGATGATGTTCATGCCGCCGGCGGCGTGGAAATGGTTCACGTCCGCCTTGCCGTTGGGGTAGACGCGCGTCAGCAGCGGCACCACTTCGGCGAGGTCGGCGAAATCATCCCACGTCAGCGTGATGCCGCCCGCCGCCGCCATAGCGACCACGTGCAGCGTGTGGTTGGTCGAGCCGCCCGTCGCGTGCAGTCCGACGATGCCATTGACGAACACCTGCTCGTCGAGCATCCGCCCGGCCGGCACGTAGTCGTTGCCGAGCGCCGTGATGGCGAGCGCCCGTTTGGCGGCGGCGCGGGTCAAGGCGTCGCGGAGCGGCGTGTTCGGATTGACGAAGGAGGCGCCGGGCAGATGGAGGCCCATGATCTCCATCATCATCTGGTTGGTGTTGGCGGTGCCGTAGAACGTGCAGGTGCCGGGGCCGTGGTAGGACGAGGCCTCGGCCTCGAGCAGCGCCGGCCGTCCGACCTTGCCTTCCGCGTAGAGCTGCCGGATGCGCGCCTTTTCGTCATTGGGCAGGCCGGAGGTCATGGGTCCGGCGGGCACGAATACCGCCGGCAGATGGCCGAACGCCAGCGCGCCGATGATGAGGCCCGGCACGATCTTGTCGCAGATCCCGAGATAGACGGCGGCGTCGAACGTCTGGTGCGAGAGCGCAACCGCCGTCGAGAGCGCGATCACCTCGCGGGAAAACAGCGACAGTTCCATGCCGGCTTCGCCTTGGGTGACGCCGTCGCACATCGCCGGTACGCCGCCCGCGACCTGCGCCACGCATCCGGCCTCGCGTGCCGCGGTGCGGATGATTTCGGGGTAAGTCTCG
>CAXSEU010000539.1:0-1738 GCA_964236485.1 uncultured Lichenihabitans sp.
ATCCCCTGTTCTATGCCGACGGGCTGGCCTCGCCGGGTTCGGACGTGACGTTTTTCGACTGGCCGGCGCCGCGCGAGCGGCGGGGAACCAACGCCATCGTCCGCACGGGCTTGCGGGTTCCCGGGCGTGACGCGCTCGATTGGTGGTCGAGCCGCCTGCGCACCTATGGCGTGGTGGCGGGCGCCGTGGTCGAGCGGGCCGGCTACTGGACGCTCGATTTTGAAGACCCGGAGGGGCAGCGGCTGAGCCTCATCGCCGATCCCGGGTCGGAACCGCACCATCCGTGGGCCGCGAGCCCGGTCGCCACGGCGCATCAGATCCTTGGCCTCGGCGCTGTCACCATCAGCGTGCCCGAGATCGGGCCTACGGACGGCGTGTTGCGTGAGCTTCTCGGCCTCACTCCGGACCGGACCTACGAAGACACAGCCGGTGCGGAAACGCGCGTCTACGCCATGAATGGCGGGGGCGAGACCGCGCGCGAATTGCACGTCGCCATCGAGCCGCATCTCCCGCGCGCGGAACAGGGCGCCGGCGGCGTACATCACCTCGCCTTGCGGACGCCGAACGAGGAGACCTATGCAGCTTGGGCGGATCGCCTCCGGCAGTCCCGCGTCCCGACCAGCGGACCCGTCGACCGCTTCTATTTCCGCAGCCTCTATTTCCGGGAGCCGAACGGCGTCCTGATCGAGATCGCCACGGACGGCCCCGGCTTCGCGGTCGATGAGCCGATGGAGACCCTGGGCCAGAGGCTGGCGCTTCCGCCCTTCCTCGAAGGCAGGCGCGCCGAGATCGAGGTCGGGCTCAAGCCGCTCGCGACTTGAAGAAAACGCCGCGGCGCCTGGCACGGCGCCGAGGTCTTGGCTGATCCTATCCCCTAGGTTAGGATTACGTCGTGAAACATACCTCGCATCCCGATATCATCAAACGGCTCAAGCGCGCCCATGGGCACCTCGCCACCGTGATCGCCATGATGGAGGCGGGTCGTCCCTGCGTGGACCTTGCCCAGCAACTCCACGCGGTCGAGAGCGCCCTCGTCAATGCGAAGCGCGAGCTGATCCAGGATCACATGGAACATTGCATCGGCGACGCGGTCGGCGATGGCGGCAAGGACGCGAAATCGAGCCTGAACGAGTTCAGGGCGTTGGCGAAATACCTGTGAGACGCCTCATGCTCGACGACATTCGCGCCAGGTTCGGTTTAGGCGCCGACCGGTCCCCGTCCCCGGTACATCGAGGCCACGACCACGACAAGGCGGGAGGGCACGGCCATACGCATGGCATGATCGATCCCAGCATTGCCCTGAGTGAACGCGGCATCTGGGCGATCAAATGGTCCTTCATCATCCTGGCCGTCACGGCGGCGCTGCAATTGGCGGTGGTTTACGTTTCGGGCAGCGTCGCGCTGCTGGCCGACACCATCCACAATATCGGCGACGCCACCACGGCGATCCCGCTGTGGTTCGCCTTCATGCTCGCACGGCGGAAGCCCTCCAGCACCTTTACCTACGGTCTCGGCCGGGCTGAGGATCTGGCGGGGATCCTCATCGTCCTCATCATCCTGTTCAGCGCCGTGGTGGCCGGCTACCAGGCGGTGTCGCGCCTGATCCATCCGGAACCCATTCAGCAGTTCGGCTGGCTGGCCGCGGCGGGCGTGGTCGGCTTTCTGGGAAACGAGGTCGTGGCCGTGTTCCGCATCCGGATCGGCCGGCAAATGAACAGCGCCGCCCTGATCGCGGACG
>CAXSEU010000539.1:1748-2097 GCA_964236485.1 uncultured Lichenihabitans sp.
TATCACGCCCGGACGGACGGCCTCACCAGCCTCGCCGTGGTTTTCGGCGCTATCGGCGTCTGGCTGGGTTTTCCTATGGCCGATCCGATCATCGGCCTCCTCATTACGGCCGCGATCTTCGGTATCGTCTGGCAGTCGGCGCGCGCGGTCATCACCCGCATGCTCGATGGGGTCGAACCCGAAATCGTCGAGGAGATCCGGCACGCGGTCGCTCATGTGCCAGGGATCGATCGGATGATCGACGCCAAGGCTCGCTGGCTCGGCCATGACCTGCACGCCGACGTGACCATCGCGGTCGACGGCCGCGTGACACTCGCGCAAGCCAATGCGGTCGCGTCCGCGCTGCGGA
>CAXSEU010000540.1:0-2078 GCA_964236485.1 uncultured Lichenihabitans sp.
TTCAGACTTCAACCAAAACCGCAACCAGCGAGTCAGGTCGGGTGCAGGTTGGTATAAGGCCGACCTGCGCCGGTCACCACGGCGAGCCCGGGCCGATCCTCCGGTTGAAGTCATCGTTCGGGGAAGGGCAACTCGCCCGACACCCTTCCCGGCTCGGGACGGGATAGCGCCGGCCGATGCCCGAAGATGGCGCTGCCGATCCTGACATGGGTGGCGCCGAGCTGGATGCCGAGCTCGAAGTCGGCGCTCATGCCCATCGACAGTTTCCCGATCCCGTTGCGGGCCGCGACGCGGTTCAACAGCGCGAAATGCGGCGAAGCCTGCTCGTCGGCCGGCGGGATGCACATCAGCCCTTCGATCGATAGCCCGAGTTCCTCCCGGCAACGGCGCAGGAAGGCGTCCGCCTCGCCGGGCAGGACACCGGCCTTCTGGGGCTCCGCTCCGGTGTTGATCTCGACGAAAAGCTTGACCGATTTGCCGCTCCGGGCGATCTCGGCCGCCAGGGCCTCCGCGAGCTTGGGCCGGTCGACGGTCTCGATGACGTCGAACAACTCGACCGCCTCACGCGCCTTGTTGGATTGCAGCGGCCCGATGAGGTGCAGTTCGACATCGGGATAATGGGTTCTGAGCCCGGGCCATTTCACTCGGCTCTCCTGCACCCGGTTCTCGCCGAACACACGCTGCCCGGCATCGAGTGCCGGCCGGATCGCCTCCGCCGGGACAGTCTTGGACACGGCGACGAGCGTGACATTGGCCGCATCCCTCCCGGCATCCCGGGCGGCGCGAAAGAGACGCAGCTTGATCTCGGCGAGGCAGGACGGCACGTCTCGATGGTCGATGGCTGACGGCAAGGGGTTCTCTCGTCGAGGTTGATCAAGGCGCGCGACAACCCGCCCGGTGACGGTGGAGCCGGCCGACCTATATGCTCCCTCCAGCAGGGATACGGAATGGCATCGGCACAGCACATGGCTTCGCGGCACAACAAGATGAAGCCGTGCCGGCTTGCCGGGGCACCGCCGGACCGGCCCGGATGCGTCTGATCCTCGTGGGAGGCGGCCTCGCCAATGGATTGATCGCCTTGCGGCTCGCGGCGCAGCGACCCGAGATCGACTGGATCATGCTCGAAGCAGAGCCGGAACTCGGCGGCAACCACACGTGGTCCTTCCACGAAACCGATCTCGGCGCAGCGCAGCGCCGCTGGATCGCGCCGCTGGTGGACACGGCGTGGCCGGGCCACGAAGTTCGCTTCCCGGCCTACCGCCGCCGCCTTTCCCTCGGCTACGCCTCCGCCACGGCGCAGAAGCTGCGGGACGCCCTGGCCCCGCAGGCGTCGCGGGTCGTCACCGGCGCCCACGCCTTGCAGGTCGCGCCGCGCCGCGTCACGCTCGATGACGGCCGGACCTTCGAGGCCGACGCCGTCATCGACGGGCGGGGTCATCGGCCCAGCCCCTTCATGCGGGTGGCGTTCCAGAAATTCCTGGGTCAGGAGGTGCTGACCGCCTCCCCGCACGGACTCACCACACCCATCGTCATGGATGCCACGGTGCCGCAGCGGGACGGCTTCCGCTTCGTCTACGTACTGCCCTTCGGGCCCGACAGGCTCCTCATCGAGGACACCTATTATTCGGACTGCGCCGCGCTCGATGCCGCCGCGACGCGCGGCGCGATAGCGCTCTACGCCCGTGAGCAAGGGTGGACCATCTCCGAGGTCCGGCGCGAGGAAACCGGGGTGCTGCCGATCGCGCTCGGCGGCAATGTCGAGGCGCTCTGGGCCGATGCCGGGGGCGTCGCGCGCAGCGGCCTGCGGGCGGCGCTGTTCCACCCGACGACGGGTTATTCGCTTCCCGATGCCGTGCGTCTCGCCGACAGGATCGCGGCCGCACCGGATCTCGGCGCGGCGGCGCTTCACGACCTGACTCGAGGTCATTCTCTGGCACATTGGGGCCGAACACGTTTCTACCGGTTGCTCGACCGCCTGATGTTCGAAGCCGCCGAACCGGCCGAGCGCTATCGGCTCCTTGCCCGCTTCTACCGACTGTCTCCCGGCCTCGTAGCGCGCTTCTATGCGGGACGCAGCA
>CAXSEU010000541.1:0-2068 GCA_964236485.1 uncultured Lichenihabitans sp.
CGACACGATCAGCGCCGCGCCGGCATAGAGGGTCGAACGGGCACCCTCGCCGCCCCCCTGGCCGACCAGGACGGCGGCCTTCTCGGCGGCGTAGCGCGCCGCGTCGGCCTTGCCGAGGACGATGGCGGTCTTGGCCATCGCCAGATAGAAGTCGACTTGCTCGGCGGACGGATATTCACCCAGCACCGCATCGAAGCGGCTCAATCGCTCCACGTCGCCGGCCGTCGCCAGGGCTTTCGCCACCTGCATCAGGCGCTGTTTGAAGCTTCCGGCATAGATGGAGGTCCGGAACCGACGGATATACTGCCCGGAGAGGAAGATGAACCGCTCGAAGCTTCGCGTTTGGGCAGCCATGAACATCTGACGCCGCAGCGCCGCCTCCTCGACGAGCGTGCCGGGCACCAGCAGGCGCGCGGTGCTCAGCAGCTTGTTCGCCTTGACCTCGTCCGCGTCGCTCATCAGGCTCGCTTCGACCAGCGCGACCTGGCCGCCGAGCATGGGCGGCAGGGTCTTGGGATCGGCCTCGCCGAGCAGATCGCGCGCCACGTCGTCGTTGCCTTCCGCATAGGCAAGGGCGCCCTTCAGCAGATGGTCGAGGTCGAGCGGCATGCTCGCTTTCGCCATGATGGATCGGATGACCGCGGGGCTGCCGCCGCTGAGCAGGAAGATGATCGCCGCACGCCCATTGCGGGGATCCTTCCAGGCTTCCGGGTCGGCGTCGAGGAAGCGTTCCCCGATATGGGCCATCAGTTTCGGCTGGGCGGCCTGGGCGGCGCCGTTGCCATGGGCCACCTGCTCTTGCAGGATCTGCAGGCTACGGATCGAGCCGTAGGGGGCGCCGGCGGTCTCGGCCGGGGCAGCGCCGGCCGGCGTGGCTGCGGCGAGCGCGGACGCAAGCACCAGGGGGAGCAGTCGGTGTTTCATGGCGCGGCGTCCCTCAGGAGAATCTCGATCCGGCGGTTCTCGGCCGCCGCCGGGTCTTTGGCGTTCTTCGGGCGGCGATCCGCGTAGCCCTCGATCTTGTCGAAGCGCCCCTCCTCGGTGCCGCCCCGTACCAGCATGTAATGCGCCATGTGGGCCCGCGCGCTCGACAGACGCCAGTTGTCGTAGGCGTCGGATCGATACGGCCGGTTGTCGGTGAACCCCCGCACCGTGATCGTGCCCTTCTGGCTCTTGAGCACGCGGCCGATCTTGTCCATCAGCGTGACCATCTTGGGGGCCGGCTCGGCCGAGGCTTTGGCGAACATGGAGAAGTCCGCGGCATCCGTCAGGGCGATGAGGAGGCCTTCGTCGGTCCGGCGGACCTCGATCTGAGGGTCGCCCCCCGCCCCCGCGGCTTTGTCGTTGGCTTTCATGGCCGCATCGATCTTGGCTCGCAGCGCCGCCACATCCGCCGGCGGGCCGGGGGCGTCGACCGCCTTGGCGGCCGGGGGCGGGGAGGGATCGGCCTTGTGCGCCACGATGTCGGGTGCGCTATCGAGCGGTTCGAAAGGGTCGCGATAGGCTTCGCCGCTGCGTACCCCGACCGCGACCGCGCCGCCGAGCGCGCCCTCGTTCGCAGCCTGTTCCGGCGGCTTGACAGGCGGCGACGCCGTCTTGGCCGCAAGCTCGGCCAGCACCGCGTAGGGATCCTTGAACAGCTCGGCCTCGTCGTGCTTGGGCTGGGCGTCCGAAGCGGAGGTCCGCGAGGCGTTGTCCTTGGTGGCGGATTTCGGCTCGCCGTCCGTCGGGGCGCCCTTCACCTCGCTCGGCGAGGTCCCGGCGTCCTTGGTCTCGGAGGGTGGCGGCGGCGCTTTCGGCTTCTGCGGAACGCCTGGCTTGGGGTCGGACAGCCCGGGCGGTTGCGTGGTCGCGTCGACGAGCTGCACGGGGTTGAAGTAGCGCGCGATGATGCTCTTGGTCTTGTTGCTCGTCGACGTCAGCCAGAGCACCAGGAACAAGGCCATCATGGCGGTCATGAAATCCGCAAAGGCGATCTTCCAGGCGCCGCCATGATGGTCGTCGTGATCGTCGTGGCCGCGCTTGACGATGATGATCTCGTGGACGTTGGCGTCGTCCATCATCCCAC
>CAXSEU010000542.1:0-2065 GCA_964236485.1 uncultured Lichenihabitans sp.
CGAGATGGCAGAGATCAAGGCAGCCGCCATGCCGCACGAGATCCTGCTCGTCGCCGATGCCTTGACGGGCCAGGACGCCGTGAACCTCGCCAAGAGCTTCGACGAGCGGGTCGGCATAACCGGCATCGTTCTCACCCGGATCGACGGCGACGGGCGCGGCGGCGCGGCGCTGTCCATGCGGGCCGTCACCGGCAAGCCGATCAAGCTCCTCGGCACCGGCGAGAAGATGGACGCGCTCGAGGATTTCCACCCCGCACGCATCGCCAATCGCATCCTCGGCATGGGCGACATCGTTTCGCTCGTCGAGAAGGCGGCCGAAAGCATCGACGCCGAAAAGGCCATGCGCGTGGCCGAGAAGATGCGCAAGGGCAAGTTCGACCTCGAGGATCTCAGCGATCAACTGGCCCAGGTCGAGAAGCTCGGCGGCATGGGCGGCATCATGGGCATGTTGCCCGGCATGGGCAAGATCAAGGAGCAGATGGCCTCCGCCAACTTCGACGAGCGGTTCATCAAGCGGCAACGCGCTATCATCTCGTCGATGACCCGGCCGGAGCGGCGCAACCCGGACCTCTTGAAGGCGTCGCGTAAGAAGCGCGTCGCGACGGGATCCGGTACCAGGGTCGAGGACGTCAACCGCCTGCTCAAACAGCACCGGCAAATGGCCGACATGATGAAGTCGCTGGGGGGCGCCAAGCGCGGCGGCGGCGCCTTGGGCAAGATGGCGAGCGCCTTCGGGCTCGGGTCCGCCAATCCCTTGGCCGGCATGCCCGAGCCAACGCCCGACCAGCTCGAGGCTTTGCAAAAGCAGTTCGGTGGCGGGGTGCCGAACCTTCCCGCCTCCCCGCCTCCGGGCGCGTTAGGCGGGGCGAAATTGCCGGGACTCGGCGGCGCACGCCTTCCGGGTCTCGGCGGATTGGGCGGAGGCTTCAACCCCTTCGGAGGGAAGAAGAACTGAGCTCCGGGCCGCAGTCCAAGATGTTCGAAACCTTCAACGCCATTCGGGAACGCCTGCAGGCCGCTGACCTCAGCTTCACCTCGGCGGCCTACCGGGACGATGCCATGTCGCTGCTCGTCAACGAGCCGGGACATTACTGGGAAATCGACGTCCTCGATGACGGCTCGGTCGATGTCGAGGTCTATGCCTCGCAGGGGCTGAGCGACGATCCGCTCGGTGAGATCGACCGTCTCATCGAACGCAACTCCGAAGAACCAAACGAAATACCACCCGAAAGGAACTGAACCATGTCACTCAAGATCCGCCTGTCCCGCTGGGGCGCGAAGAAGCGGCCCTTCTACCGCATCGTCGTCGCCGACGCACGGGCGCCCCGCGACGGGCGCTTCGTCGAGAAGATCGGCACTTTCGATCCACTGAAGCCGCACGAGGACACCGCCCGCCTGATCATCGATGCCGACAAGGCCAAGGATTGGATCGGCAAGGGTGCCCAACCGACCGAGCGCGTGCTGAAGCTCCTGGCTTCGATCGGCGTCGGCGAAGCACCCAAGCGCAACAACCCGGTCAAGGCCTTGCCTAAGAAAAAGGCCCAGGAACGCGCGGCGGCCGCGGAAGCGGCCAGCGCCACGGCGGCGTAGCGTCAGTTCCTCTTTGGGCTGTCCGCCCTTTCCGTCTGACGGGAGAGGCGCATGGCATTCCCGCAAAGACAAGAGCCGCGCATTCCAGCGAGGAAAGCGCGGCTCGAGTTGAGGATAAAGACTATCCTCTATGGCATTGTCAGCCGTGGAACGGCCTCAGGTTTGCCTAAGCGCTCTTCCTCGAAGAGAAGACCCGAGCCTCGCACAGCATGAAACAATGAGACACTGGATCACCTCCTTTCGATTAGTTGACGACAACATCATGATACACATCAGTACCTGAGTCGCAAGGGGCTGCCGGCCAGTTTTCCCCCAAGCTTAAATGCGATCAAAGTCCGCCGAAACTCAGCTGCCCGCGTTCGGCCGGACGCGGCGGGGTCAATGGACGCGCCTTCGCCTCCGCCGACCGCTTACGCGCGGTCAGGCGCTGCAGGGGGGTACGCTTCGCCCGCGCCAAGGCCTTGTCCCGGTTCAG
>CAXSEU010000543.1:0-1347 GCA_964236485.1 uncultured Lichenihabitans sp.
CCCTTCCCATCATCCCCACCCCAAGCCCAGCATCGCGGCAAGCCGACCTCGAACCTCGAGGCCAGGGACGCCGACGGGTCCGTGGCGTACGGAACAAGTCGGGTCTAGTCGATCAGGCGATCAGGCCACGGATTTTCTCGCGCACGGCTCCTCTATCGCCTTCATCCAGAGCCTCTTGCCGTGCCGACATCTCGCTCCAAAAGGTTTCAAGCCGACGCTCTTGATGAGGAGATCGTCGCGGCCGATCTGCTGGAGAGCTACGAGGCCCTGCGTCGCGGCACTCGAACGGCTTGTCGACATACAGGCCCTCCAGTTGGAGTTTCTAAAGGGGCTCCGCGTGCAGCATCCCGGCCGAGAATCGCGCCCATCTCCGCCATGGCCGGCCGCGCGGCTTGTCCACCGCGGACGGATGTCGGCTGATGGGCATTGCGCGCCCACCCTCTACGACAAGCCGCCGGCCCACCGACGACACCGCCCATCGTCGAGGCGATGTTCGGAATCTGCGAGGAGCTTCAGCGGTATGATGGCGCCGTGTCCAGGCTGCTCTTCGCCAGCAGGGAAGGGTGGTCAATCACAAGAAGCTGGGAACGAGGTTCACTGCGGGAGCAGGAGGGGAGCCGCGGAATGATGCTTATGAAAAGGGCGGCCGGATCCGCCTTCGGCGCGGCTTGTCTCTTCGGTCTCGTGGCCTGCGACCATTTCGACGTCAGGGAGGCGGCAAGCCATCTGCCCCCGTATCAGCACGCGCTCGACAGGCCCAAGTCGGTGCTCGACACCGCGCTCGACCATTGTCCCGACAAGACCGAGGAGAGGGAGGCGGTCTGCGTCAAGCAGGCCGTGGCGGATCGGCCGAGCGTCGCGGCGCTGGCGGCCCTCGTTCCCGGCTGCCACTTGGGGAAAATCTGTTCCTACCGCTATACGACGGACGACCGCCTCGGCTACGTCGAGGTCATGGCCGAGGACTTCAAGGTCCATTGGCGGGTGGGTTTCGACCTCCGGCATGCCCGCACCCCCGCCGAGGTGCCGATCACGGTGACGCAGGAATGAGCGGCCGGAGGCGGAGGAGCGGCGGCGCGGATCGGGTGCCTCACAAGGGGATGTTGTCGTGCTTGCGCCACGGCTTCTCGGCCTTCTTGGTGCGAAGCATCGCGAAGGCGCGGGCGACGCGGCGCCGCGTCGAGTGGGGCATGATCACCTCGTCGACGTAGCCGCGCTCGGCCGCCACGAAAGGCGACAGGAACCGCGCCTCGTAATCGCGCGTCCGCTCGGCGATCTTGTCGGCGTCGCCGATATCCCCGCGGAAGATGATCTCGACCGCGCCCTTGGCGCCCATCACCGCGATCTGGG
>CAXSEU010000543.1:1357-2044 GCA_964236485.1 uncultured Lichenihabitans sp.
CGGCATGATCGCTTCGTCGATGAAGCCCATGCTCGCCGCCACGAACGGGTTGGCGAAGCGCTCTTCATATTCCGCGGTGCGCTCGGCGATTTCCTCGGGGGTCTTGCCGCGGAAGATGATCTCGACCGCGCCCTTGGCGCCCATCACCGCGATCTCGGCGGTCGGCCAGGCGTAGTTGACGTCGGCGCCGACGTGCTTGGAGGCCATGACGTCATAGGCGCCCCCGAAGGCTTTTCGGGTGATGACGGTGACGAGCGGCACCGTGCATTGGGAATAGGCGAAGAGCAGTTTGGCGCCGTGCTTGATGAGCCCCCCATATTCCTGCGCGGTGCCGGGCAGGAAGCCCGGGACATCGACGAACGTCAGGATGGGGATTTCGAAGCTGTCGCAGAACCGCACGAAGCGCGCCGCCTTGCGGGAGGCGTCGGAGTCGAGCACGCCCGCCAGCACCATGGGCTGGTTCGCGACGACCCCCACGGTTCGCCCCCCGATGCGGCCGAAGGCCGTGACCAGGTTGCGCGCGAAGGCGCCCTGGATTTCGAAGACGTCACCCTCGTCCACCACCTTGGAGACCAGTTCCTTGATGTCATAGGGCGTGTTGGGATTGTCCGGCACCAGCGTGTCGAGGCTGTCCTCGCGCCGCTCGGCGCCGTCGAAGCTCGGCCATTCCGGCACGCCGTCGGTGTT
>CAXSEU010000544.1:0-2026 GCA_964236485.1 uncultured Lichenihabitans sp.
TGGCCTTCGCAGCGAGGGTCTCATCCTGCCCTTTCCGGTGATGTCGGTGACCCGTAGGGAAATTGACGGCTGCACGATTGCGGTCATCGAGGTGGCGCCATCGACCCAGCCGCCCGTTCGCCTGGACGGGCGCACCTGGGTACGAGTCGGTCCGCGGCGGGCCGTCGCGACCGCCGAGGAGGAGCGCCGTCTTACGGAAAAGCAGGTTTGGCAGAACCTGACCTTCGATGCCCGTCCGTGCGCCGATGCTTCCCTCGATGATCTAGACCTGCATCGGTTCGAAACCGAGTATGTTCCCTCCGCGACTTCGCCGGAAATCAGGCGAGAGAACGGCCGATTGACGGAGGAGAAGTTGCGCGCGCTACGGCTGATCTCGCGGGACGGCCGGCCCACGAACGCGGCCTTGCTCCTCCTGGGCAAGGAACCGCGGGAGTACCTTCCTGGGGCCTACGTCCAGTTCCTTCGGGTGGACGGCAGCGCGTTGACCGACTCCATCATGGACCAGAAGGAGATCGGCGGAACCGTCCCCGACCAGATCAGGCAGATCGAGGAACTCATGCGGTTGAATCTGCGCACGCCCGCCGCCATCGGCGGGGCGCAGCGCAGGGAGCAACCCGACTATCCTGCCGAGGCACTGCAACAGCTCATCCGGAACGCCCTGCTTCACCGGACCTACGATTCCAGCACCATGCCGGTGAAGGTTTATTGGTACTCCGATCGCATCGAAATCATGAATCCCGGCGGACTTTTCGGCGAAGTCAACCCGGACACGATCTGGCGGAACGTGACTGCCTACCGCAATCCCTTGCTTGCTGAAGGTCTGAAGTCCCTGGGCGTGGTCGAGCGGTTCGGCTATGGCCTGATGCAGGCCCAGCGCGCCGTCGAGGAAAACGGCAATCCACCACTGGCGACCCAGTTCGAGCCCAATTACACGCTGTTCAGGCTGGAGCCGGCGCGGTGAAATCGATCGCCTTCTTCAATAACAAAGGCGGCGTTGGCAAGACCTCGCTAATCTATCATCTCGCTTGGATGTATGCTGACCTGGGGCAGCGGGTGCTGATGGCAGACCTCGACCCTCAATCCAATCTTACCGCCATGTGCTTCAAGGACAACGCACTCGAGAAAATCTACGAGGCGCAGAGGCCGAATACGATTTTTACGGCAGTAGAGCCGGTCAAGCGCGGTGTTGGCGACCTTCGTTTTTTCAATCCTGTGAGCGTAGCCGACGGCCTTGCAATCATCCCTGGCGATCTGCTGCTGTCGGACTTCGAGGATGAGTTGTCCGCAACCTGGCCACGGTGCGTCGATCGCGACGAGCGGGCGTTCCGCATCACGGCGGCCTTCCATCGGATTATCGAGAACGCCGGTCAACGGCATCAGGCCGACCTCGCTTTTATCGACGTGGGCCCGACATTCGGCGCCCTGAACCGCGCTGCCCTTATCGCCGCGGATTATGTCGTGATTCCTGTGGCGCCGGACCTCTTCTCCGTTCGCGGCCTCGAGAACGTTGGTGGCCGACTGAAGTCCTGGCGCTTGGAATGGCAGGACCGGCTCAGCCGCGCTCCTCGGCTCGATTTCAGCCTGCCGGCGGGCGACATGCGGCCCATCGGCTATGTCGTGTCCCGCCACACCCAATTCGCCGACGGCGTGGTGCGCGCCTTTCAGAAATGGATCACAAAGATTCCAAGTGCCTATCGCCGGGCGGTGGACGATCCTGATGTTCCCGACGATGCGCTCTCGTTGGGTCGCCTCAAGGATTACCGCTCGCTGATCGCCATGGCACAGGACAGCCGCAAACCCATGTTCAAGCTTCGTCCGGGCGACGGGGCGATCGGCGGTCACCAAGGAGCTGTGTCCGCTGCCTACGACGATTTTGAGAAGCTCGCCCGCACGATCGCGGACAGGATCGAGAAGCCAATCTGAAGGCGTCCAGCTTTCGTCCGGGCGCTGCGCGCAAGCTGTCGCCAAGCTGCGGCGCCGCTTATGTCCGCTTTCCACCAAACGTGGACGGCAGCCTCGGCGCCCC